>CAUJII010000054.1 GCA_963205035.1 Spirochaetota bacterium | reverse complement strand
CTTGAATCACGAGCGCACTCTTTCGCTGGATCAAGCATTAGACCACGTTGCTCTCTATAACAGCGGCTATCTGCAGAGTCGTGAATTCATCGCTTTAGCGCGTGGCTTTGCAGATAGAAGAAAGAAATCAAAATGATGTGGTATTAATCTCGGTAACGAAAGCCCCACGCAGCTCGCCCATTTTATACCCCACAGCTTTGTCTTCAGGATAGAGCTTTTGGATTACTTGCCCCGCTTTTTTGTCGAGTGTCGCACTGTCGCCGTGGCAACCCAAACACAGAGGCATCGCAATTTGGATAGGGTGCATTGTTACTATCTTCTCGTTATCGCGATAAACTGTCGGTTGACCGCCTTCTTTGAGCCACTGGGAAAAAATCGCAGCTTGTTTCGCATTCGCTGCGTTTTTGGGATTACGATTTTTCATTGAGATGCGTGCGAGACGAAAAGTTTTTGCTCCTAATTCCTCCCTCGCTTTCTCTGTCCATTCGACGTTTTTATTCTTGCCAAACTCGGGAGCGAATGTTGAGCAAAAAGACACTGCTTCGGCGTAGCCTTTTGCCTTTACCTGTTCTTGCACCTTCTGCATCATCTTTGGCATGGTGTCTTGCATAACCTTGCTTGCAAAATTCAAATATTCTGCGTCCGTGTGTTTCTTTGATTTGCAGTGGAGCAAGAAAACCGAAAAAGAAAAAATTACAAAAAGAGAAAAAAATCTTTTGAGGCTTGTCATGTAATCATAAATACAGGCAGAGTTTGGTCGTCAAGCTCTCACGCCCTTGCAAATTTACAGCATGAAACAATTTATTTCTTTTGCTTTAGTTAAACACGATGCCTAACCTATTCGCTCTCATCGCCGCTGGCCCTTCGCTCGATTATTCTCTCCTCGAAATCGAGTCTCTTCACGAGCGCGGCGCAGTGTTTCTTGTCGCCGACTCAGTTCTTCAAGGCTTCACGCAACGCTTTCCGAAAATTGCAGCGAATGTCTTCACTGTCGAGAAACGGCGGCATGCCTATCTTAAACGGTGGTGGGATAAATACCACATTTCGATTTATTCTTATCGTGGCAGCGATAATCGAAACCTGCCGCGTGGCATTCCTCTGAGGGGTACGCAATTTAAACTCTTGGGCGAAGAAGGCGACTTTCCGGCGCTCTATTCGCCCGGCACAGTCTTGGGGGTGATGCTGTCGTTTGCAGTCGAAAAGATTTTGGCGAGCCGAGGTCAAAGCGGCGAGGTGCATTTTCTGGGCGCAGATTTTTGCTACATCGATAATCAAGTCTATTCGCGTTTGATTTTTCCGCACGCACCGCTCACCAATCGCCTAAAGACTTTGGAAACCTGGCAGCTCGAGATGGCGTTTAAGAAAACCGGTGGAATGATCGTTCAAAACGGGCACGTATTGCGAACCGCGTTTGAACTTGCTCGAGCGCGCGAAAATATGCGTGGCATGATTGAGAAGCTGCCGCAGGAGATTCGACTTTTTGAATACTCGCCCGTGGGTCTTTCTTCAAATAAAGTTCAGAAAAGAGAACCGAGGATGAACTGAACTCACTACCCAACTGCTGATAAATCATTTACGCTCAGGAGCCGAATTTTGTGCTGGGGCATGAAAACAAAAAATTTATACATCCCCCTCTTTCTTGCATCGCTTCTTCTTTTTCCGGCCTGCAAAAAGAAAGAAATTACCGGCAAGGTTTGGTTTTCTCAGCCACTCGATAAGAGCGAAGTCGTTTCGCCTGTTAAGTTCGTGATGCACGTCGAAGGGATGGCGATCCATCCGGCGGGTGAGCTGAAAGACGGCACGGGGCACTTCCATATTCTCGTTAATAAAGAGGCAATCAAAGCGGGTGAGGTTGTTATCACCGACGCCGAACACATCCATTATGGAAAAGGTCAGACTGAAGATACGCTGGATCTAAAACCAGGCGACTACCACATCACACTGCAGTTTGCAGACGGTGCGCATGTTTCGTATGGCCCGGCGTGGGCGCAGACAATTACTTTGAAGGTAAAAACACCGGCAAAGAAATAGTTATTACAGGGTGCGGCCTGATTTATTCTGCGCCCGTGATTACAGAAGATTAGTTGTGCTTGTTGAGCCACTCAATAATCTTGGGGTGCACCTCAGTATGCGCTTTTTTCCCAAAGACCAAGTCTGTGTGCCCGTAGTCATCGACAAGGCCTTGAGCGCGTGAGAAGACTTCAAACGTTTTGTCTTTAGAGCCGAGTCTTTCCCAAACATCGCGGATGACGGCAGGGTCTGCGAGCTCGTCGCGGCGCCCCGCGACGAGATAGACGGGTAGCTTCACATTTTTCAGATTATCAGTATAAGAAATTTTTCCGTCGGCAGAATAGAGTTCACCGCGTTCAGTCATTTCCAGAAATTGTTTTATCTCTCGCTTGCTGATATTGTTCACCGATTTGCGCAAGAGCTGTTTTTTTACGAGCGTGTCGGTGTTTTCCGGATTATAGAACGCATTCGCAAACGGCGCAAAAAAAGATTCGGGGACAAAGCTCGCAACAAGTGCGCTCGGTCTTATCGGTATTACCGGAAACAAGACCATCGCGTTCCGCATACGGTAGAGGTTGAACATCCATTTTGTATAAGGGAGAAAACTCATTGGCGAAGCGATTGCCACCATATTGGCGACACGGTCTTCTTGCATCGAACCCAACCGCGAGTACATGACGATCCCACCCATGCTATGCCCCACGTAGTTAACTTTCGCAGCGCCGGTTTTGTTCAAGACGTATTCGAGCGCAGCGTCTAAGTCATACTTGATGTACTCGTCGATGGAATAAGTGTACGTGTGTCTGCCCAGCCAATACCCAGTGTCTTCGGCGTCGACGCGCCCCCGCAAATCCATGAGCCAAACATCGTAACCCGCACGTTGCAAATTACGAACAAAAGAATTTTCATCGTTCGCTTTGAAATAGTTGCGGTTTGCACCCAGGCCATGGCAAACGAGAACAGGATAGCGTCTTTTGAAGCTCTGATTTAGCGAAGGTAAATGTTCAATCGTAAGCGTCCAGTTATCTTTCGTCAAAACTTTTTCGCGTATGCCCTGCACGGGAATCGAAACACATCCCGAGAAAAAAGAGGCGAGCGCAAGCGAGGCGAGAAAATAAAAACGTTTCACTGTGTAATTCCCACGCATTACAGATAGAACCCAATACGCACACGGTATGTGGGAGCGCTCAAGTCTAACGCCGCTTGCTCTGCATATTTGAGCACACTATAACCCGCTTCCGCTTCGAGAAAAAATATTCCCCAGTAATAGAGCGTTGCGCCGACTATGGGAGTAATACGCGTCGACCACGATGCTGCAAGTGTGGGAGTTGCAATGTGAACAAAACCCGCGTCTGCGCCGATGTATACGTCGAACCAAAAACGCGGGAATAAATGGAATGCTCCGCCTAAGAGCAGAGGATAGTATTTCATTCCGGAAACAGTCGACGAAATCGGTATGCCGGAATTTCCTCGAACGGAGAAGCGGTCTGTCGCAAAGAATTCAAACTGGCCTTGCGCTAAGTATGTGCGTAACGCGGGATGGTTTTCTGAAGAGACGCCCAAAGACAGTTTCAAATTATTTTTTTGCACACCGTCGTTGAATGCCATACCCATTTGGTTGGGTGCGACTGCAGTCACTGAGGAGGCACAAAGAACGAGCGCAACGAATAAAAATCGGAACATAAGGCACGCCTTTGAAGTTGACAGCATGGTCAAGTTTTTAGCCTGGAAATTCGTCTTGTATTGTGCGTGTCGCTCTACAAATCCGCTCGACAAGATGAACAAGCTGTTCACAAACGCACCATGAAAGAGAAGAGCCGCCGTTTATTTGGAGAAATGCTTATCGCTGATGATGTTATCACGCGCTCACAACTCGACGAAGCGATTGCCGAACAGGGGAGAGAGCGTTCAGCCGGTGGGGAGGTTGCGCGTATCGGTGTTATCTTGAACCGTTTAGGTTATTTGAAAAAAGAGGCGCTCGAAAAATATATCGAACGTGTGATGCAAGAGTACATTTAGACTCAAAGGCATTAAAACTTCTCAAGTCCACCAGCGGTTCTTGAGCGGCAAGAGTTTGATGAAAAGGTATGCCCAGAAGAACGCCAGAAAAAGCGTCATCATCTCGACAGCGTATTGTTTGAAGATGCCTAAGGAACCGAAAGCAAAAGCGGCCGTCAGAAGAAACGAAGGCCCACGGCGGCCTTCGCGCCGCATCAAGATCGACGCAGGGATGCCACTGAGTCCCAGGAAAAGCCATTTGACGCGTGTGAACACAATGAGCTCGTCCATGTGTACATCGACGAGTGAGAGCGTGCCGGTCCCCAGAATATTAAAGATGGCGCGATTTTCCAGAACGTCGGCGAAAGCCGTCACCGCAATAAAACCAACGCCCAGGTAAAGCCAGCCATGCGACGCAGTCTGTCTGCGCACGAGTAATAGTGTTAAAAAGAGATACGCGAGCGCGTAACTTGCGATGTAAGCGAAGTCGATGCGTGTGCCCAAGTCGAATGCTCTACGCATCTCTTGCCCCTCGCTCGTTTGAGGGTCGCCCAGAACATTCCAAACCTGTGCGGGGTTCCAGGCCATTTCAAGCCCAACGATGGGCGTGTTCACACCTGCCGGGAGCGCAGTCACGGGCTTCGTCGGTTGAACGAGAGTCAATACCAAAGAAAGAATAAGGAAGATAGCAACTGCGCCAAGGAGCGCATTTCTGAATCGACTTACATCCATGTGGATTTATCGGAAAGTCTCTCGGCGGGTAAAGAATAATGGCGTCTACTTAATCCCGCGCCAATAGTCGCCTTTGCGCGGTTTGAATTTTTCATCGATTGTCTCGAGCATCGAAACATAGTGTTTGTAACGAAAGTCGGGAAGCGTGTTAGAGAGGAGAGCTTCCTTGACGCCGCAGTTGGGTTCGTTGAGGTGCAGGCAATTTTCAAACCGGCATGCAAATTGCGTAAAGTCGGGAAATCCATCGCGGATTTCTAATGCATCTCGATGACGCATTCCAAATTCACGCAGCCCAGGCACGTCGATGAGCGCCAAATTGTCGTGCGCTTCGCTATAATAGAGAATCGGATTTGTCGTCGTATGCCTGCCTTTTTCGATTTGGCTAATTTCTCCCACAGCTTGTTTCTCTTCACCCAAGAGCCGATTCATGAGCGTGCTTTTCCCCGTGCCCGACTGCCCCAAGAGAAGCCAAGTACCTCGGTTGAGCGCATCTTTGAGAGACGTAGAAACACCACTTAAGAGACTCTCTTTGAATAGAGGGATTTGAATTTTAGAATAGTAATCCAGAACCGTTTGCGTTTCTTCATCCAACGCATTGACGAGATCCATTTTGTTGACGACAAGAAGAATCGTTACGCCTGCGATGACAGCTTCGGCCAATGCGCGTTCGGTGAAGCCTAAATTAAAATCCGGGGAACGCACGCTCGTTAGGAGAACGACGCCGTCGATATTCGCCGCAAGGCATTGCTGCCTGCCGAAAGACGCCCGATGGATTGCGTTCTTGCGCTCGTGCACCGCTTCGATCACCATCACGTCTTCGTTTTGCGCGTCTTGTGAAACTTCGACGATGTCGCCGATTGCGAGAAGCGATTCTTTGAGCTTGTTGTAGCCCAAGTTTTTCTCTCTGTATTCAATGCGCAGCTTGCCGCGCGGTTTCGCTTTGTATCTCTTGCTTAAAGAAGGCGTCTCGAAGTTTTGCTCGAACGGCAACACATGGTAGTAGGCGCCGAAAACACCCGCAACCCATGCTCTAAGCGTTGCCATAGCTTACGAAACCATGCTAAAAATTTTTTCAAAGAAAAGACGCCCGTACCGCTTCTGCGCTTTGGCAGAGTCGCGTGTCGGTTCGAGAGCCCTTTCGGGGTGTGGCATGAGTCCAATCACGCGCTTGTCTTTCGACGCGAGCGCAGCGATGTCATACGTTGCTCCGTTGGGATTTTTTGTATAACGCAAGAGTGCTTGGCCGTTGTCTTGAATTGATTTGAGCTCGCCCTCAGAGCAAATAAAATTGCCCTCACCGTGAGAAATTGGCAGAGCAAATCCATCAGGGAATACACCCTGCCAATCGCCGCTCCCTTGAAGAGGCGTCCATTCGCAGATGTGCTGCAGGTTGGTATTTTTAATGAGGGCGCCTGGAAGCATTTTTGCCTCGCACAGAATTTGAAAACCGTTGCAGATACCGATGATGGGTCGCTTCTGTTGATACGCCTCGCGCAAGCTATCGAGCGACTTACTTTGCGCAGCAAGCGCACCCGTGCGGATGTAGTCACCATAAGCGAAACCGCCGGGAATAAAATAGATGTCGTGCGTGGGAGTAAAGGGCTCTGTGTGCCACAAGAGTTCTGTGTGGATATTGAAAACTCCACGTAGCGAATCGAGTAGGTCTTGGTCGCAGTTACTCCCCGGAAAAGTCAGGACAGCTGCTTTCATCGAGCTCTCTCGCTTTCTTTGACTTCGATGTCGCAGGTTTCCATAACGTCGTTAAAGAGATATTCTCCAGCGACACGCTCCATTTTTTGCTGCGCCTCTTCGAGGGTTGCAGCTTCAAGCTCGACCTCGAAATATTTACCGGTACGAATGAGCGAAAACTCATGGCGGTTTTTTTCGGCCAGCGAAAGTTGCATCGCCTTTCCCTGCGGTTCAAGAACAGATTTTTTGAAGCGAACAATCGCTACCGCGCTAAAACGTTTCATGCTGAATCTCCTAAAGTGGTAATACTCAAGATAATATCTTCTATTTTTTTGTATTGCGCCTGTGTCTTGCGGATTATTTCGTCGGGCAGCTTTGGCGCAGGTGCTCTCTTATTCCATCCAATCGACTCGACATAATCGCGAATGATTTGCTTATCCATTGTGGGAATTTCTTTTTTTTCGCGTAGCGCTTTCTCGTACGCTTCAATTTCGACAAAGCGCGACGAGTCGGGGGTTAGAATTTCATCGATGAGAAGAAGTTCTCCTTCCAGAAGTCCGAACTCGAATTTTGTATCGAGAAGGTAGACGCCTTTCGTTTCGAGTGCTTTCGAGGCGAGAGAAAACAGAGCCAAGCTGCTCTCTTTGAGAAGCGGTGACCAGGAAGGCAAGCGCTGCAACATTGCCGCATAGGAGATATTTTCATCGTGGCCGGTGTCGTTCTTTACCGCCGGCGTGAAGGCTGGTTCGGTGAGTTTATCCCCTTTTGATAATCCTGAGGACAGCTTTTCGCCCGCCAAGGTTTGGCTTGCCTCGTATTCTTTATACCCCGACCCCATGAGAAAACCGCGCACGACGCACTCGAAGTCGATGCGCTCGGTTCTTTTGACCAAAGACGCTCTGCCTTCAAATTCGGGTGCATTGAAAGGTGCTGGAAAGTCTTTGCTCTCGGCAGAAAGAAAATGGTGTGGTATTTTTTGGAGGAGAGAAAACCAGTGCGCTGAAATGCGGTTTAGGACTTTTCCCTTGCCGGGAATTAAATCGCCAAAGACCACATCGAAAGCAGAGAGTCTATCGGACGAGACAAGGAGCATTTTGTCTTCGATGCTGTAAACATCGCGCACCTTGCCACGGTATTGCGGTGAAGGGATTGCCACGACTAATCGACGTTCCGCCTCTTATAGAGTAAGTCTTCGATGAGGTAATCTTCGCCGATACCTTTGACTGGAAAATCTTTGCGTAATGGATGGCCTCGATAATTATCGGGGAGCAAGATGCGTCGCAAATCAGGGTGCCCTGAAAAGCGGATACCCATGAGATCGAAGACTTCTCTCTCGGGCCAATTCGCCGCAGGCAAAAGGTGAGTGAGGGTTGCAATTTCTTCGCCTTCGGCTAGCGGCACGCCAATACGCACCGCCGCAGAACGGTTCTCGTTCTTCATTGAGCGGAATAGATAAATCGCACGGAACCTCTTGCCTTGATTTTCTGCATGGTCGGCCTCTCGGGGTGTCTTCAAGAAATCCACCGCAGTCACATCGAGTAAGTAGTTGCAGGCGAACGCCGGGTTCTCGCGGATAAATTTCACAAGCTCTAAAAAATTTTCGTTGGCTATTAGGAATGTTGGGTAGTCGATATGCGCAAGCTGCACGCCGTCTTTGAAAATACCCGTAGGCGCGTGAGGACTTTTTTCATGCAATACATCGGCAGGCCAAGCGGCGTGCAAAATCTTCGAAGCCAAAGCGCTTTGTGCCAACGCCTCGCGTTGTGTTGCGTAAATCGTGCTGTTCTTTTTTGCAACGAGCGCGTGCGCTGTCACATCTTGAAACTTTACGTCAGCCATACATCCTTCTCGCTTTGAAGAGACACGGCGGAAATAAAAAAGCCCCCTTTCGGGGGCTCTTCCTGGTTGTCGATTCGCAAGAGCGAAAAGACCAGATTAAAGACTGAAAGCGTAAGAGAAGCCGAGATTGAAGCGAACTACAACGCCGTATGTATTGTTATACGGAGTTGTCAACGGAATCAATACACGCAATTCTGGCTCGAAGTTCACGACGTTGAAAGTGTTTCCCATCGCGATACGAAGACCTGTTCCGATTTGTGCGTAAAACAGACCACCACCGGGAGCAACGTCTGCCCAGTAAGCTGGTTGGCCAACAGTTGCAGCGGTTATCGGGTTTGCACTACCTGCAGCGGTTGGATCGTAGTACTTGAGTTGTCCACCCAAGAGAGCTGCATAGTTCATACCTGCGCCAATCCACCAGGAGCGAGCAAACCACCAGTAGTATTTACCGATAAAATCAACTGCGACGTACCCGCGACTACCTACACCGGTGAATGTATTCCCGAATGTGTCCTTGTGTGATGTGACAGGCATCCAGAGATAACCAACACCTGCTTGGAGGCCCCATGCCGTGTTGTACCATTCGCCGAAGAACCAAAGGCAGCTAAAAGAGCCGTCTTTAGGTGTGACATGGTAGTCCGCTGAAGTACGCAGACCGATGCTCAACCACGAAAGCAAGCCTTCGCGCACGAGAACACGGTCTGGAGCAATGACTGTAGTAGTTGTTTCAGGAACGGTCGTGGTTTGCGTATAGGCTTTTTTTGTAGTGATTGTTCTGACAGTTGCAGTGGTTTGCGGGCCTTGGTCTCCTGGAACCACAATAACTTGTGAATCTCTTGGTTGGTCGCCTGCAGGTTGCTGTTGAGCAACAGTTGCGGCTGTGACACCCACCATGAGAAATATTGCGAGAAATTTTTTCATTCAATACCTCTTTGATTTTTTTCAAACGTTTATTTGGGATTACCCCTGTTTAAGGACAACTATTGTATACAAAAAACTACCCGTCAATCTTTATTTAATTCTCATTGACCCCCTGTTTTTCAGAGCCAAACGCGCCTTTACATTACTTTTCCGTTAGGTACCCAACACGATGAAAATAAAGCCGCTTAAGAAAAAACTCCGCCTTTACGGGTTCAACAACCTCACAAAGACGTTGAGTTTTAATATGTACGACATCTGCTACGCGGCGAGCGCCAAAAACCAACGAGCGTATATCGAATATATCGACGAAGTCTATAACGCTGCGCGGCTCACGGAGATTTTGACCAACGTCGCTAAAATTATCGGCGCAAATATTTTGAACATCGCCTCGCAAGACTACGACCCACAAGGCGCATCGGTTACGATGCTCGTTTCAGAAAACCATCTTGAAGCGGAAAAAGCGCAGCGGTTTGATACAGATAACGAAATTCCCGGCCCTTCGAGCGAGGCAGTCGTCGCGCATCTCGACAAGAGCCACATTACTGTGCACACGTACCCCGAGAGCCATCCCGACCACGGCATTAGTACATTCCGCGCAGACATCGACGTTTCGACGTGTGGTCAAATTTCTCCTCTTAAGGCGCTCAACTACCTCTTGCACTCGTTTGGTCCCGACATCGTCATTAGCGATTACCGCGTGCGCGGCTTTACCCGCGACATGGACGGCAAGAAATACTTCATCGACCACAAAATTAACTCGATACAAAACTTCATCTCCGAAGACTTACGCCACCTTTACCAGATGGTCGACATCAACATCTACCAAGAAAACATTTTTTGCACAAAAATGACGCTCAAAGAATTCGATCTCGACAACTATCTTTTCGGCTCAGCGAAAAAAGATTTCGTCGCGGGTGAAAAAAAGAAAATCAAACATTCGCTCAAGCGCGAAATGAACGAAATCTTTTACGGACGCAACATTCCAAAAATCAAGGTGTGAGACGAAAAATCGAACCCCACTTTTTTTCTTCTCGTTACGACGATATCTACTTCGATGCAAAAAACCCAGAACAAGAAAAACAATACGTCTTCTTAGAAAAAAATCACATTGTCGAAAGAATCGCTTCGTTTAAGGAGAGCGGTCCTTCTGAGAAACATTTCTTCAATGTCGCAGAATTAGGTTTTGGGTTTGGTTTGAATTATGCGCTGACGCTCGCGCATCTCAAGAGCGCAAATTTACTTTCTCGGTTCCAGTATTTTTCTGTCGAAGAAAATTTTCCAGAAAAAAATCAAATCGAGGCATTGAAATCTCGTCTCACGATTTGCCGCGCTGAATTCGACACAGTTTGGTGCGAGAATCTACCACAACTCTATCCCAACACCCGAGGCAAAATTTTTCACGGGGATGTACTCACGTTCTTAACATTTCTTGAGCATGGCGGTGCAACAGTCGGCGGGAAAAATAGCGCTGAAAGCAGTCTTGCAATCGACGCTTGGTATCTCGACGGCTTCTCGCCTCAGAAAAATCCCGCAATGTGGAGTGCGGCTGTTTTAGAAAAAGTATTCCACCTTACGCGGCAAGACGGTACGTTTGCAACATACACCGCCGCAGGATGGGTGAGACGCGCTTTGCAGAACGTCGGGTTCGTCGTCGAGCGGCAGCCGGGCTATGGAACGAAGCGCGAAATGCTCGTGGGGCACAAGCCTTGAACCGCCGCGAATTGTATCAAAAACTCTGGTTGGACTGCAAAGGAATTTTGAAGAGCGGTGAGCGCATCGCCGTTGCAGGCGGTGGCATCAGTGGCCTGCATCTTGCGCTTGCATTGAGGCAACGCGGCATTGACGTTTCTCTCTTCGAGTGTGCGCGTGTCGGCGGCGTACGCATCGCGCTCATGAAAGCGTGTCTTACTTCGCGGCCTAATTTGTACTTGTGGAGTGCTGCGCGAGAATTTTCAGCGGCTTGGTACAAGAAAAAAATTTGCGAAGGCTTTGCGGTTGCCGAATTGTCGGTAAGAGGCGAAAGCTACTTCGTCGTGAAGACGCGAGCGTACCTTCGCGCGCTCGAAAGAGATTTTCAAGAATGCGGTGGAGTACTTTATCGCAAGACATTCCAAAAAGCAGATACGCAAAATTTTTCACGATGGTTTGCCGCGACAGGTGCCGCGTTATGGCCCAACGAATTCCGTTTTGTCCAGAGCGCGACACAAAGACTCTTGGGCCGCCAGACATACATGGCAAACGTGACGCGCCTCGATGACGCAGAGAATGTCGAATTCTTAGAATTTAGTTCGCGTGCGGCATTTATCCACCGTCGCGAAGAGCCCTTCGACGAAACAATCTCCCAAGCCAGGCGTTTGGCGAAAGCGTCGCGGTATGCAGCACTCTGCGATCACCGTTTAGTGACGCGCGATAGGCTGCCTATTGTGGGATTTACACCGCGCAAAGAGTATTCCAACTATAACGAGCTTCGGCACTTTATCTTGCACAAAAATTTTGCGAGAGATGCGATGGAGAATAACCTCCCGTTTCTGTTCCAAGGGATGGGTTACCATGCTCTAACGTATGCGCCGTTTCTTGCCGAGAAGACCGCAGCGTGGCTCTGCGGCGAGGCAGCGAGAGACGATGCTCAAAATGTTCTTTGCACACTGACGCCGGTGCGCTTTTTACCAAGATAGCTATGGTTTCTCCGGACCGTTCGTTTTCTACAAGCTTTCATACACGTGAAGCGGACTTTCGTGCAGTTTTTGTGAGTGCCGCCGAAGCTATCAATGTGGCGATAGAACAGGTGAATGTCGACCCACGCCTCTTATATTCTTTCAGCGAGCTGGTTGTTTGCACAAACCTTCTTGCCAGTGCATTCCACGGCATCGAGAATATTGCCCTTGAAGTTACAAGCCCTTCGATTTTTAAGCGTCTCATTGCAGAAGCGGGCCCCGAGGGTATTTTTCGAGCAACTTGCCAAACGGGAGACGGTCTTTTGGAGTTGGGAGGCCCCAATGGTATTGATACCGAAATCGAGCAGGCGCATTTGCGCGTGAGCAAACGTTACCCGCAAGTTTTTGAACCAGTCTTGAGTACGGTGGCGAGCGAGAGCAATTCGATACCGAGTTTGGTGCAGCAATTCTTGCACCAGAGCGAGCAAATTTCGACGTTGATGCTCACGGGCATGAAACTCGGCAAGAAGGCTCACAGCGTCGTGGTCGACAGAGCGTTTGGTCTGCTCATCGAGGCATTGCCCGGAGTCGACGAAAATAAGAAGTTTGTTCTCACCGACAATTTGGAACGCTTAGAATCGCTCACGCAGTATTTTGGCGTCGCAGACGGCGCGGTTGCAGCGGACGAAGACACGAAAGACGTGATGGATCTTTTAGACGATATTTACCCCGGCGAGCAATGGGTGCAGACAAGCGAGACTCCGCTTTTTTACCGTTGCCGCTGCCACCGTGAGGGGTATTTAGAACGCTTGGTCGAGCTGGCGCGCAAAGACATGGACGCTCTTTTTGGCGACCAGATGGAATTAGAAATCCGGTGCGGCTATTGCGCGAATGTATTCCACTATTCGCGGCAAGAAATCGAAGAGCGATTGCTTAAAAAATAAGTTTAGAGCCGAGCTGCACTCCCATCGCAATATCGGTGCCATACGGCGTGTCAGTCACAATTCCAGGCGTCGAGTAAAACGCGCCCGGCAAGAAAACTCCGGCCTTCAAGTAAAGCGTCCAATAGCGGTTAGTTGCAAAATCAACACTCGCGTTAATCTCTTGACCTAAGAGTTTTCCCAACCTGTCTTGCGCCTTGAGAACTGTGCTTGTGATAGTGGACGTTGTGTTGTTCGCTCTCGCATCTTTGTAAAGCGTGCTCGAACTCGTGTCGAACGCAATCCAATAGTCTAAACCAAAACGAAGCTTTTGCCAAAGCGTTGTTCCAACACCGATGTGCGCAAATGCAGTCGCAGCCTTGCGTTCATAATCGTGCGCATAGTCAGAGATGCCGGCAGCATCGGTATAGCTCGTCGGCCGCACGCCGTAAAACTTGCTCATGATAAGTCCCCCTAAGCGGCTGCCTTTGAACGAGGTAAACCCGTGCGAGGTTTGTGTGCCGTTTGCATCGTATTTGCTGCCCGTCACAAACATGCCGTCTGCGTTGAGGTCGAGGTCGACGCTGCGCGCTACACGAGGGATTTCTAAACTGCCGCCGCCGCCGAATGCAAAACCGTTCGTATCGACATCCTGGCTTTCATTTGCGGCCGTGGGTAATCTGCGGTCAACGCCCAGAGAAAGTGCGCCGTCTGCAAAAGCTTTCACAATGTAGCGGTTACGGTAGAGTCTTAAAATGAAGCGCGTACCTGCCATGACGTTGAAATCGTTGTCGGCAAAATTTCCAGATGCTCCCAAGTTTGATCGGTCCGAACCGCCCTTATTCACCGCACCGTAGCGTGCGCCAAAAGCATAAATTTTGTTTTGGATTAAATCTCCCGTCAATGGGCCTTTCCAGTTCATGAGGTTTCTGGAATCCCAGACGAAGCCTAATCGCAGTACATTGGTGTCTCCGTCGAAATAGCGCACGCGTTTGTTATCGTGCGAAAAGAAACGCACGTAGTTTCCGTGGAGCGTCGGGTCTGCCCCCAGTTGAAAAGCGTCGAAAGCTAAGACACGAAAACCTCCCAAGCGCGAACTGGCATAATTGACGGTCAGTGCGTCCAAGTAGTCCTTCAAAAAATAATCGTAAGTTTCGCCGCCAATTTCAAAAAACTGACGGCCGAGTTTCATCGACAAGTCGTGTTGGTTGCTCTTAAAAAAAACATAGTGCAAATGGAGCTCACCGAAATTCAACGCATCGACGCCGATGGGCGATGAAGAAGAGCTGTTGTTTGAACTCGCCCCGCCGAGTTGATCGTGGCCCCAAAAACCGTTCTTGAAAAGGTCGACGCGAAAGTAGAGATCGTCCGTCAGTGGAAAAAACATGTTGATGTAAAAACGCGAGAATGCAAAACTCATCTTATCGTCGGTGTTTTGGATCGTCGCCGTCGTCGAATTATCGAGCTTGCGTAGGTCGGTATTATTAAAACCCGCGCCCTCTGCGATAAAACCAATTTGATACTCCATCTTCTTCAAGACAGCATCTTTATCTTTTTTGTCACCGAAGACATTCTCGCGGTTCTCGATTTGCGGCGCGCCAAACGGCAAGTCATCGACTTCGTCGTCGCGGTCGGCTTTGAGGTGGCGTGCGGGTTGCAGTGCGTCAGACGCTGTGCTCGGTCGAAGCACCTGCCCTTTTTCGTCAACCGAAGTGGGATCGACTTTTTCAAGACGAGTTTTTTCTGGATTGGCGTCTGCTGCAGTAGGTTGTGGCACTATCGGCGCTTGCTTGCGCGGGCGTTGCGCAATCAAAGAAGAGCCGACACTGAAAATTAAAAGAGCAAGAAAAGATCGGTAAGCACGCATGAGTTTCATCATAGAGACGTTAATATGCGGCGCAAGAGGTGCGTCAATCGAATTTAGAAGAAATAAAGAGGGCGCAAGAGATGCCTTGCGCCCGAGAGTTCGTCAGAATTAAGGTGATTAGTTAGTCATTGTCGTCGTGATCGTCGTGGTCTTTCTTTCCTTTTTTGTGCTTCTTCTTCATTGCTTTGCGTTGTGCCTTGAATTCGTCTTTCGTGAGAAAGCCGTCGCCGTCTTTGTCGATTTCCGCAAATCGCTTGTCGTGGAATGCTTGCCATTCTTGTTTTGAAATCTTTTTGTCTTTGTCGGTGTCTATCGACTCAAGCATCTTGCGCGGCATTTTTTTGTGGTCATGCGCTTGGACGGTAATTACCCCTAAGAAGACTGTGAGTGCGAGAAATGCAAATTTTTTCATAGTACCCTCAAAAAGAGGCTGGCTGTGGCATGGCAAGTTTTTTTCAATTTTGGTCGGCAGCGCGAGATAAATCAGAAAAGACACAGTGTCGGACAAAACCTTTCTGCACCATGCACTTCACTTTACGTCAAGAATTCCCCTACCCACTGGAAACCGTCATCGCGGCACGCGAGCACCGTTATGATTATATCGACAACCAACCCAGTCTGAAATCGCAAGAGCTCTTGGGTGTCGAGCGCACGGGTGTAATTGTCACAACGCGACGGCGTTTCAAATTTGGCGATGGTTTGCCCGACATCGTCAAGAAAATGGTTCCAGCGGGGATGTTAGAAATGATCGATACGAATACGTTTAATACAGAGACTTTTGAGAGCGCGTTCACAATGCGCTCTGAGTACATGCCCGATAAAGTCACGATTGCCGCAACCTGCCCTTATACCGCTGTCGATAAAAACGCTACCGCGCGCGAGTACAAAGTCGAGGTGACGGTCAACGTACCGCTCATAGGAAACACAGTCGCAAAAGCCATTGCACAATCTTACAAAGAGGGACTTATCAAAGACCACGAAATCTTGCTCACGGCCTGCGAAAAATTGACTCAGAAATAATTTACTTCGCGCTCACGTCGATGGCGTTGGGCTTGACTTCTACGATTTTGAGTTTAATAGATAAACCCGAAGTAAGAAGTCTGTCTGCCAAATCGAAAGACGCACCGACGAATTCAATTTCGAGTTTTGCAGCTTTGCCCGCCGAGCCTTTGGGATTTACCGCGTTGACGCCGCGCACTTTTTGAGTCAGCTCGCCTCGCAAGACCATGAGCTTTTCATAGTCGAGGCCCGTGACGAGCATTGTGATAGTGTTTGCGCGGTTGATATCCCAGAGTTTCACAATATCGCTAACAAGTTTTTCTCTCAACGGTGTGACTGCACGTTTCACCGCCATAACGGCGCCACTTTCCGCGTTGATGTGGGGATACGCGCCGTGTTCTTGTGCCGCCGTCAGAATCTTGCCCGTGTTCACGTCGATGACACGCACATTCAAATCAGCCTGCATTGAAATAAGTTGAGAGCCAGCGACCTTGCCAGCGCTCTTGACGCGGCTTGATCCTACGAGAATAATTTCGGCTCCTGCGTCGACACCTAATGCGCGTGCGGCGTCGTTGTTGCCTCCTAAAGCCGCTGCAATTTTTTTACGGTTTTTTGCAAGTAGCGATTCGACAACGGCTCTGTCTACAAAAGGAAAGCCTTGCGCGATGAACTGCGCTTCGATTTCTGTTTGCGCGACTTTGTTTGTATCTTTCTTCGCATCGAGACTTTCTTCGAGAATCACCATCATGCGCGGCTTGCCTTGCGATGCAATCACTTCTTCGATGGTCTTAGTAATGAGCGCCTCGCTTACTTTCGCTTTGATTGTGACGTGGTATTCGCCATTCGCCTGGGGCCCTGACGAAAGCTCTTTGAAGGTTTCAATCAAACCCTCGGATTTACTGGTGACTGATTGGCTCACGAGTTGAAAATTTTGCACATCGCTGCGTGCAGAAACGAGGCTCCCCAAAACTTTTTGAACCGCAACGCGCTTTGCGTCTTTGAGCGCTTCGTCTTTCGCCAACCCTAAATTGTTTCCTTGAATGGCTGATACACCGGTTGCTTCAACCCAGCCATCTTTGAATGGTTCGTCTTTTTCCTGTGCGGATTTGCAACCTGCGGCAGATAAAAAAATCCCGAAGGTGAAGAGAGCGACAAGAGCCTGTTTCTGAAACTGCATATCCTCTTTTCTAAGGCTTCCCACTCGCGTAAAGAAAAGAA
>CAUJII010000053.1 GCA_963205035.1 Spirochaetota bacterium | reverse complement strand
CGACTTCTGAAATAAGCGCTGTGAGCGCGAAGCGTCCCTTAATTTGGTTGCTGCGAAAGCTGTCGCCTTGCGGGTCGTTGCGCTTATGCGGCGCGAACGGCGCCGCAATCGCTGCGGCTGCAAGCGAGGCATAGAGATCGTGCAAAATAAAAAAATACAAAAATGCAGCCAGAGGCAAAAAGAGGAGGGCGTAGTGAATACACGAGACGATGACCGTTGGAATCGAGAGCGAAAACCGGGCATCCCATTCTATGTCGAGAGCCGAGAGAAAGACTAAGAGAAACGCACCTAATTGTGCGAGTGAGACGATAAGACTCGTCGTCGGGAAAGTGAAAGGGAGCGCAGCGGAGAAAACACCCCCACAGAGAATAAAGAGATACGCCGGATGGAGCTTCGTTATGCGGGCAAGGCCGATGCTCAAGATGCCGCTTGTTGCGACAAAAAGAAGCGACCAAAGCGAGATGAGAAAACCGTCTGCCATTTTTTCTAAGCGGATTTCTCTTTTGTTTCGTTTGCATTTTCTTGAATCGAAACATAGCGTTCTGCGATGCGCTGCGCCAGGTGCCTCACACGCGCGATATAGTTGAGTCTTTCCGTCGGCGATACCGCTCCGCGCGCGTGGAGCAAGTTGAATGCGTGCGAGCACTTGAGCATATAGTCATAAGCGGGGAAAACCAGAGGTTCCTTTGCAAAGTTGAGCACACGGTTTGCCTCGTCTTCGTATTCGTCGAACCATTTCAAGAGCTTCTGCGTGTCTGCCACTTCAAAGTTGTAGTGCGAATACTCCCACTCGGTTTGCTTATGGACGTCGCCATAAGTCGTCGTCTTGTTCCACTGGATGTCGTACATATTCTCAACGCCTTGAAGATACATCGCCAAGCGTTCGAGGCCATACGTGTACTCGACAGAGATTGGGTTTAGGGGGAGCGATCCACACTGTTGAAAATAGGTAAACTGAGTCACCTCCATGCCGTTCAGCCATACCTCCCACCCCAAACCGCTGGCCCCCAAAGTGGGCGACTCCCAATCGTCTTCGACGAAGCGGATGTCGTGTTCTTCTAAACGAAACCCGAGTGCGCGGAGGCTGCCCAAATAAATATCTTGCGCATCGGCGGGCGATGGCTTCATGATGACTTGGTACTGGTAGTAGTGCTGGCCTCTGTTCGGGTTCTCGCCGTAGCGCCCGTCGGTGGGGCGGCGCGATGGTTCGACGTATGCAACCGCCCAAGGTTTGGGGCCCAAGACGCGCAGAAAAGTGTGTGGGTTGAAAGTTCCCGCGCCGACTTCCATGTCGAGACCTTGCGCAACAATGCAGCCCCGCTCTGCCCAGTAGGCGTTCAGCGTCGCAATAATATCTTGAAAATACATGGGCTATCTCAGAAGGTTTAGACCTTGCGACTATCTCTTCTTGCGGGCAAAGTTATCCGTTGCTTCGATGAGAGCCGAGCGGATTCCGGGTTCTGACGCCGCATGTCCCGAATCGGCGATAATCTTGAGCTTCGCATGCGGCATTTTTTCTTTAAGGTCAAATGCGTTTTTGACAGGGCACACAACGTCGTAGCGCCCGTGGATGATGTCTGTCGAAATCTTCGAGAGACGGTATGCGTTTTTTAGGATGTAATTGTCTTCTGGGAAAAAACAGTTGTGCATGAAGTAGTGGCATTCGATGCGCGCCAAAGAAACAGCGATGTCGGTAAAGTCCTGAAATGTCTCCTCGCTGGGTTTAAGGCAAATCGTCGAGCCCTCCCATTGGCTCCAAGCCTTCGCTGCTTCGAGACGCACCGCTTTTGTTTCTGAAGTGAGTCTTTTGTAAAAAGCAGAAAGCATGTCGTGCCGTTCGTGCTCTGGGATTACCTTCTCATAACGCGCCCACGCATCGGGAAAAATTTGGTGCGCGCCCGATTGATAGAACCAGCGGATCTCTTCTTGCCTGCAAAGGAAAATACCGCGTACGATGAGGTGGAGGACTTTTTCTGGATTTTGAATTGCATAAGTCAGCGCGAGAGTGCTCCCCCACGAACCGCCAAAAACCAGCCACTTGTCGACGTGCAGTTTTTTGCGTATCGTTTCGATGTCGTGGGTGAGATCCCATAGAGTGTTTTCTTTGAGTTCCGCATAAGGCGTGCTCTTTCCCGCGCCGCGTTGATCGAAAAGAATGATTCGGTATTTTTGAGGGTCGAAATATCTTCTGTGGTTCATTGAAATTCCCGCACCGGGGCCGCCGTGCAAGAAGAGAGCGGGAATGCCTTTGGGATTGCCGCACTCTTCGACATAGAGTGTGTGTAGCTCTGAAACCTTTATCGAGTAAGTCTTGACGCGCGTAAGCTCTGGATAGAATTCTTTTTCGTTCATTTGTTTCCTCTGTTATTCTTTTCCGTATAAAATTTTGAGAGCGGTTTGTTGCGCATGGGCAAGACGTTCTTTTTCGTCGCGAATCGCCAAGAGCTCGCGTGAAAGCTCTCTACAAGTCTTCATCGTGAGAGCTTCGATAGTGTTGGTAATAATCGGCATGCGGCCAGTCGGCAGCGTAAAATTTCTCAATCCCAGCGATGCTAGCCAAAAGACGGCCCAGGGTTCGCCGACGGCTTGTCCGCAGAGCGTGACGTCGCGACTGCGAGATAAAGCGCGCAGTTCGTGCGCAATGTGGACGAATGCGTCAGACAATAGCGCACGGTGCAAGAGTGCCGGGCTTTCTCTATTCTGCGCAGTCATCGAGCTTAAAAGGTCGGATGTTCCAACATAGAAAAAATCGAGTTCTTTTACCCAACGCGCTGCGTTAAAAATTGCCGTAACACTCTCGAGCATGCCGCCCCAACGGACGAGGTGGCGTGGGTAGTGCGGGTAGACTGAATTCAAATGCGCAAAAAAGTCGGAAAGCTCGCGGCTCTCGGAAAGACGCGGAAGAAGTATTTTTATTTTTCGCTCGGAGTTCGCTGCCGCTCGCAAGAGCGCCAAGAGTTGGCGTTCTAAAAGATTTTTCTCCTTAAGAAGAAAACGGATGCCGCCCAGTGAACTGTCGCTTTCTAACATGGGGTGAGCTACGAAGTTTTTATCGTGAGAGAAATCAAAGAGACGAAAAACAATTTGAACCGTGGGTTGGTTTGCAAAAATTTCTTCGTATTGTTTTTGAAGATGCCTTCCCGAAGGAACCTCTCCCGCTTCGCTGATTTGATATTCTGTGCGGTATAACCCGATCGTCTGCGCGCCGCCGAGGACTGGGCGGTTTAATATCTCCGACGTGAAATGCAACGTGCTTGAAAGAAAAAACTTTTCTCCCGATTGCATTTTTACGTTTTTCGACAAAGCGCTCGCCTCTCCTTGTTTTTCGCTTTCGACGAAATGGATTTTCTTGCGCGGCTTCAACACGATATACCCTAAGTCGGCGTCGAGGAATATCGGTTGAGGCTTCTTGAACTTTAACAAATGTGCGCTCTTGAGCGTTACACACGGGATGCGCATCGCTCTTAGCATGACGACTTCGTGCGCAGTCTCGCTCGTCTCAGAAATGACGATGCCGCGCACTCCTGCGCGTTTGAGAGCCAAGACTTCGCTCACGTTGAGCTTTTCTGCCGCGACAATGCTTATCCCTTCGGGAAGTTTGAGCTCCTGTTGCATGCCTAAGAAAAACAGAATGCGCCGTTTCATGTCCGTCAAGTCTTGCATGAAGTGTTTATTCTGCGCGGTCTCTGTAGAAAGACGGTGGGTGGGAGCATAGACGAACTGTTTGGACACTCGGTGGATGACGGCACCCAACGCCGCCGCCGCAGACGCGCCGCCGTGGAAGATGACTTTTTTGATTTCGCTTAAAAAAAATGGGTCATCTAATGTCATGATGTGCGATTCGAGCACATTGATGGCATCGTCTAGTGCCGCGATTTCTCGTGGGTTCTTCTGTCGACGGTCGAGAATCATTTTCTTCTCGCTCGCAAGTTGCGCTTGAGCGCCGCGTAGTGCACTCTTGAACTGCCGAAATTCTTCGCGTGGGTCGACTTTTTCTTTTTTATCTGCCGCAAACCTTTCGCGGTGGTAGGGCGCAATGTTACCCTTTATTCGTCCAGGATATATACTTTTTGCGTGGATGTGGCGCATAGGTTAACGGTCTCTTTTTTTCACTCAAAAGGAAAAACGCTCAAAGAAGAGACATATTCCATCCGATATTCAAAGCATGACGCGGCCACTTTGGGGCATAGCTATTCTTGTCTTCGTACCGTCGATGTTTTACGCGGCATCGTGGCGTAACAACAAAGTCGACCAGCAGGGAAATTTTACGGAAAATTTCAGTTCGAGCGGGCTCAAACTTTATGTCTCTTCGCCCAAGGTGCGTTTCGCCCGCAACGAAGAAATTACTTTTCGCGCGAGTCTTGTCAACGAGGGGGCATACCCCATCACGCTTTACTTGCACGAAAACCCGCTCAAAAATTTTACTTTCATCGCACGAGACGACGACGGGAGATCGCTCAACGTAAAAGAAGAGATGTACTTTCAAGGTGCAATGAGTGCGAAGAACGACTACCGCGATCCGCACTTTACCCGCTTTACGGGGGAGACATACCCCATGCGTAAGATGATTCTGCATGTCGGAGAGAAATACGAGAAGCAAATTCGCCTGAGCGATTATGTCGACTGGAACGCATTCCCGGCTGAGACAAAGACACTCCTTATTACTGCGAATTTTTATCCCAACCCGATTCAAGCGCAACGGTATTTTTTGACATCGGCGACTTCTCTGAAGCTCCTCTATGACCAAAGCCGTGAAGTTTTGCCTGAGAAGGGGAAAGTAAGCGATGTCACGACAGAGCCTCTTGCCGTGAGCGCCCGCGAGATTGTGTACCTAATGCTCTCTGCGGAATATACAAAAAACTGGAGCCAGTACTTTAAGTACCTTTCCTTAAAGGATATAATACGCGATTATCCCGAGTACTCCAGACTCTATGCTCAAAACTCGCATGAGGAACAGACGCATGCGCTCGCTGAATTTCGCAAGTACTTGAGCGGGCGGGGCTCGCACAAACTCATCCGTTTTCGCGTTCTGAGCGGAGAGGCGCGCGAGGGTGCGTCTTCTGCGGAGGTGCGTGTCAGAGCGCGGCGTAACGTCGAAGGTTTTGAACGCGACTATTTGACGACGTATTACTTGACGAAACGCGCATCGCTCTGGCAAATTACCGGTGTCGAGTCGCGTTTAGCAGATTAAGGGGCTCATAAAAAATGGTTGAACAGACTTTGCATGGGCCCGATACTCTGAAGGGGATGAAGTTCTCATGACAGATATTCTTTCGCAAGATGAAATAGATCAGCTCCTCTCTGCCATTTCGAGCGGCGACGCGCAACAAGAAGATTTCTCTGCCGCGCAGGCCGAACAGAAAAAAGTCAAGATTTACGACTTTAAGCGTCCCGACAAATTTTCTAAAGACCAAATCCGTACGGTGCAAATGATGCACGAGACGTTTGCGCGTCTGACGACAACAGCGCTCTCTGCTAAATTGCGTGCGATGGTTCAAGTGCATGTGCAATCGGTCGACCAGTTGACGTATGAAGAATTTATCCGCTCTATTCCAAACCCGACAACGCTCTCTCTAATCAACATGGACCCTTTGAAAGGTTCTGCGATTTTAGAAGTCGATCCGTCGATTACTTACACGATTATCGACCGTCTGTTTGGCGGCGAAGGAAGCCAAGCAAAAATTTCACGCGAATTGACCGATATAGAGATGTCGGTCATCGAAGGTATCATCGTGCACATTCTGGGGAACCTGCGTGAAGCGTGGTCGACGGTTATCGATTTGAGGCCGCGCTTGGGCACGATTGAAACAAACCCGCAATTCGCACAGATTGTTCCGCCGAACGAGATGGTGATGCTCATTACCCTCGAGACGAAGATTGGTGAGTCCGAGGGAATGATGAATCTTTGTATTCCTTATATTACGATCGAGCCTATCATCCAAAAACTTTCTGCGCAGTATTGGTTCTCTTCGATCCGCCGTGGAGAGAGTGAAGCGAACCGGACGATGATCCAGAGCCGACTCGACAACGTGCAGGTTCAGATATCCGTCGAGGTCGGCACAGTGAATCTGGGCTTCAAAGACATTATGAATCTTCAGGTGGGCAATATTATCAAGATGCCCAAGACAACTCTTAGAGATGAGTTCACGTTCAAAGTCGAAGAGCGGGCGAAATTCAAGTGCCGTCCTGGTCGCATCGGCTCGCGCCTTGCAGTCCAGATTGGTGAGCCGGTGATCGATACGCCGGACGAGTTGCTCATTGGTAGTCGCAACGAAGAAGAAGGGTAGAGCGGTGGGCAAGAGCCCCGAATAGTTAGTCGCTTCGCATAGCGTCGTGTAAAATCGGCATTAGATACAATGCCAGCAAGACAAGAGAATTCAGAAAATTTATTGACACCACATTATGTGTGGTGAATGAATAGGGGTGACTCGAACCTTTGTTCGGACAACACTCTTTGACCGCATGGCAACTGCCGCTGGCCTAAATGAGGAAAATATCCGAAAGTTCGAAGAACATTTGTTGAAGAGGGAATGCCGTGATGGTACACATATAACGGCAAATGTTTGGAAAACTCGCTGGGCGCTCGAAGGTCGAGGAAAAAGTGGCGGCGTCCGCATTTACTATTTTGATTTTACGGAAATCAGCCACACTTTCTTGTTATTAGTGTATGCCAAGGCAGTAAAGGACAACCTGACTAAAGCAGAGGAACGGGAATTAGCTAATTTTGTGAGGGAGATTAAGAATGAGCAAACTTTTAAGAGATCTAAAATCCAGCTTAACTGAAGTTAAGACGTATGTTGCTGGCAACGGGACATTCAAGAGCCGGGTACTTTCCATTAAGCCAGTTCCTCATTACAAAGCTGAAGATATTGTACGAATCCGCAATAAAATTGGTGCTCCACAAGTCGTCTTTGCTGAAATCATAGGCACTCACCGGCGAACAATCGAAGCATGGGAGAGTGGCCAAAATTCTCCAAGTGGTGCGGCGGCACGGTTGCTTCAAATTCTCGATGAAAAGACAGAAATAGCCGAAAATTATTTATACGCATCGCGTTCTTGACTGGTGCTGTTGACCAACGGCAATTAAACCTCCCTGTTCGCGACAATTACGCCGCTCGTTTTAGCCGTAAGCCCGTTGGGTTAGGGTCTTGTAGTCTGCCCAAGTGGGCACGAGCCCCCCGAATAGTTACTCGCTTCCGAATAGTTACTCACCCTCCGAATAGTTACTCACCCTCCGAATAGTTACGCGCGTTTTGGGCGACCAATACCACTTCTTGTCGATTTTCAGATATTCCCGGGGATCCATCCCACTTCCACACCAGTTTCTCTGAAGAGTGTAGGCGGGAACTCGCTGGTACGATTTTTTCTGCGCTAAGCCAGCATTCAAAAACAACTCCTTCACCTAAAAAAAACACAAAAATTTCTTTACATATAATCACGAAATCATATTTATGCTTTTATGCGAACCACCATAGACCTTCCGGTGGATATTTACCGTAAAGCCAAAGCAGAGGCAGCTCTGCGGGGGGTGAAGTTCCGCGATATGATAGTGGCGAGTCTCTCGCGTGAGCTCAACCGTCCGGACAACGCTCTCTCACAGACCGGTAGTCTCCGGGCCGATGAGTTCATGGCTTCTTTAGATGACCTCGCGGGGCAGATCCCTCCCAAGGCTTCGAGTGCCATGGGTAGGCTCTTCGAGAGTCGCACGGGATCCGGCACTGAGCCAAGCGAGGTGGCCCCCTAATGGAGCGGGTTTCTTCTGTTAGTTCAGGCCGGGCTCGAAAGCTCACTATCGATGCGAGCGTCTATTTAGCGGCGGTCGAACGCGATGCTGCGTCCTTTAACGAAGCGCGGGAATTTTTGCGCTGCGTTCTTTCAGAAGGCTATGAGGTCTACCTACCACGCGTGTTCTTGCTCGAACTCACGGCGGCTCTAAGTCAAATGGTCGAGAGCCCGTCGATTTACACTCTTCTGGCGCGGCAATGGTCGATTGCCGAAAACGTACGGTGGTTAGATATCGATGGGTCATTCACGCGTGCTGCGTGCGAGCTGGCTGAAAAGGGCAAGTTGCGCGTCTCCGACGCTATCTATACTGTGACTGCGCGCGTGTCGGGCGGTGTTCTCGTGAGCCTCGATCCCACAATGCTCGAAGGTGCGGGGTCGCATGTTTCTGTTTTTACGCCAGCAAGTTTTATCGGCGCCAAAAGTTCGACTGAGCAACCGGTGGATTTATCCCCCAACGAGAACAAGATTTCAGAGGACGAAGAAAATCCCTCTCACGAAACGCATAATCAACCGATACCCAAAGAAGGAGATTCTCATGATAACTGATACTGGTCTTTGGGGCAAAACACAATACCTTCTCGAAAAAGGGATGGATGTCGCACAGAAGCGGCATCAAGTTTTTGCGGACAATCTTGCCAATGTCGACACGCCTCATTTTAAGCGCAGCGAGGTTACGTTCGAGGCGGAACTTCGCCGCGTGATCGATGCAAACAAGAGCGCTTATGAGAACGAGTTCCCAGCGCGCTTAACCGACGAGCGGCATATTTCCTTTTATCATCCGCGTGACATCAAAGACGTTCAGGCGCGACCTCAAATCGATTATCTTTCTACGATGCGCAACGATGGCAACAACGTTGACCCAGAACACGAGGTCGCAGAACAAACGAAGAACATGATGACATACCAAGCGCTGACGATGCTTATGAACCATAACTTCCGCACGATTGGTATTGTGAATAGGGTAGCGTAATGTTTGAATCGATTAACATTGCATCGACAGGACTCACTGCGCAGCGTCTCAAGATGGACGTCATCTCGAATAACATTGCCAATGCTTCGACTACGCGCACGAACGAAGGCGACGGCCCTTACCGCAAGCGCCGCGTCGTCATGCAACCCGTCAATACACGTACAAGGTGGAAATCCCCCGTGTATCCTTTTGGCTTACGAGCAGGCGACGGCGAAGGCGTGCGTGTACTCAAAATCGAACGCGATGAAACGACGCCCGTGCGTTTGGTTTTCGATCCGTCTCACCCCGATGCAATCAAAGTCGGCCCGAAGAAAGGGTACGTGGAATATCCCAATGTCGACGTCGTCTCTGAGATGGTCGATATGATTGCCGCCAGTCGAAGCTATGAGGCTAATTCGCAAGTCATCCAAGGCGCTAAGTCGATGTTTCAGGCTGCGCTGCAAATAGGTAGAGCATAAGAGAGGTAAAAAATGTTGCCCATAACAGAAAGTCTTTTCCAACAAAACGCCGTCAAAGGAGATTTTGTAAGTCTTAAGACCACCGATGCAAAGCACTTCAACGGCAGAGCTATCCAACCTATCGGTGAAGATACCGCGAAAAATTTTACAGACGCTCTGACCTTAGCGCTCGACAAGGTCAACGACCAGCAAGTGAATGCCGAGATGTTGGGGCAAAAAGTTGTCTCGAACCCGACAGGGGTCGAAGCGCACACGCTTATGATTCAGGCAGAAAAAGCGCGTATGTCTCTCACCCTCGTTAAGAACATTGCAGACCTTGCCGTGCGCACATACCGCGAACTTTCAAACTTAAGATAATGGCGCGAATAACAGAACGAACGACATAGAATAAAAAGAAGAGACATAAGACGTAAAAGGAGAAGACCATGCCCCCGTTTGTAACAAACCTCATCGAGAAGCTCAAAGAGCTCAACGGAAAACTCGACACCACGAAAAAAATTATCTTGGGTTCGGCTTTCGTTGCGATTCTTGTCGCACTCGCAATTATCGGCAACGTCTCGTCTGAGAAATCCCACGTCGTTCTCTTCAAAGGGATGGAGACGAAAGACTTCGCGTCGGTCACGAACAAACTTTCTGAAATGGGTTTTTCGTACACGACTTCGGGCACCGACACAATTTATGTAGCGCACGATAAAAAAGAAGCGGCTCTCGTTGCGATGGCGCAAGAAGGTTTGATCCCGCAAGGCGTCCACGGGTGGGAGCTCTTCGACATCGACAAATGGTCCGAGACGCAATTTGAAAAAGATGTCAAGAAACAGCGCGCTCTCTCGGGAGCGATTGCACGCACTCTCGAAAAAGTCAAAGGCGTAGAAAAAGCACAGGTCAACATTGCATTCCCTTCTGAAGAGCTCTTTCAAGAAAAAACAGAACCAGTAACGGCAGCCATTCTTCTCGAATACAAACCGGGCGTTGAGAAACTTTCTGTTAAAGAAATTAAAGGGATTGAGACATTAGTCGCACGCTCGGTTCCGGGGCTCAAGAAAGAAAACGTAACGATTGCAGGTCCCGAGGGCGATGTCATCAACGACTTCGACAACGAAGCCGACCGGCAAAAAGCCGAGATGAAAGACGTGACCGAAAAGCTCAAGATTCAAGAGCAGCAGCGCACGAAACTTCTCGCTGACATCCGCAAGTCGCTCACCAAATTTTACGGTGAAGGGGTCTACGGCGACCGCTACGATGTCGTGCGTCTCGAAGCCAGACTGCGTTGGGATAAAGAAGAACTCGAAAAAAACGAAGTCGAGCCTGTTGTGATGACTCCCGACGACCCGCGCACACCTTATTCCGAACGCGTTGTAAAAGACTCGCTTGAGGTCTCCTCCAAAACAACCACCGAAGAGTTTAACGGCAATGGTTTTACACCCGAAGGGCCCGCCGGAACAGAGCCCAACATTCCACCGGGTTACAAAGACCGCGACTACCAAAAAGCAAAGTACACCAAGAAAGAAGAAATCAAGAATAACAAGTTTAACGAAACACACCGCAAGATTAGAAAGCAGCCGTGGGAACTCGAACGTGTCAACCTTGCCGTTCTCTTAGACGGCAAGTGGGAGCGCACAGGCGTCAAGCCCGACGAATCGGGATATTTACGCAAGTATGCAGCGGTGACAGACGAAGAGCTTTTGAAAGTGACCGACGTCTTAAAAAAATCGATTGGTTTCGATATCGCACGCGGTGACCAAATTTCGGTAAAGCATTTACAAATCGACCGCAGCAAGCAGTTTGAGGCAGAAGACGAAGAGCTACGCGCGCAAGTCGCACGGCGTAAACTTCTCATTGGTGTGCTCGTTACTCTCATTGGCTTAGTGCTTGCATACGTTGCGTATGTCTTCATCAAGCGCGAAGTCGAACGCCGCCGCCGTCTGCGCGAAGAAGAGCTGGCTGCGCGCCAAGCGATGATGCGCGATGCTGCGCTTAGGGCGATCGAAGAAGAAGGGGTGGAGGTCGAGCTTTCGATTGAAGAGCAGGCGCGCCGTGCGATGATTGAAAATGCAATTAATCTTGCGAAAGAACGCCCTGAGGATGTTGTGCAGCTTCTGAAAACTTGGCTCTCGGAGGATTAACCATGTCGACTGCGCCAAAAACAGAATACAGCGGGAAACAAAAAGCCGCCATATTTTTGCTGACTGTCGGGCCCGACGTGGCCGCCGACATTATGAAGCGGCTCACAGAGGCCGACGTCGACACGATCACTTACGAAATTGCGCGCTTAGACAAAGTGCGTCCTGAAGACAAAGAAGCAGTGCTTCAAGAGTTCCAAGAGCTGATGATGGCTCAGGAATTTATTTCTCGCGGTGGCATCGACCAAGCGCGCTCCATTCTAGAGAAGGCGTTGGGCTCGCAGAAGGCAATCGACATTGTCAACCGGCTAACGTCTTCGTTGCAAGTACGGCCGTTCGACTTTGTGCGCAGGCAAGACCCCAGCCAACTTTTGAACTTTATTCAAAACGAGCACCCGCAGACGATTGCGCTCATTCTGTCGTACCTCGACGCGCCTAAGTCTGCGCTCATCATGGGCAGCTTGCCGACACAAATCCAGCCCGACGTCGCGCGCCGCATTGCTAAAATGGACCGCACTTCGCCCGAGGTGCTTCGAGAAGTCGAACGCGTCTTGGAGCGCAAGCTCTCGACGCTCTCGAATGAAGACTTCAACCAAGCGGGCGGTATCGACGTCGTTGTCGAGGTCTTGAACAACGTCGATCGTTCGACAGAAAAATCGATTATCGAGGCACTCGAAGAAGAAGACCCGGAACTTGCGGAAGAAATCAAGAAGAAAATGTTTGTGTTCGAGGACATTGTGCTCTTGGACGACAAGGCGATTCAAAAGGTTTTGCGAGAACTCGACAACCAAGATCTTGCGAAAGCTCTCAAAGCAGTCGATACCGAAGTGCAAGAGAAGATTTTCCGCAACATGTCGAAGCGCGCTGCGGCTCTCCTTCGCGAAGATATGGAGTTCATGGGCCCGATTCGTCTCAAAGACGTCGAAGAGGCGCAGCAAAAAATTGTGAACATCATCCGCAAGCTCGAAGAAGACGGCGAGATTGTCGTTGCGCGTGCGGGCGAAGACGAGTTGGTGCAATAATGGACAAACCCCGGCTTACCTCGCGTCGTTTGTTCAGTAGAGACCGGCATTGGTCGATAAGAATAGGGATGGTGGGGTTAATCCAACTCTAAAATTATGTCGCATTTAGTCTTCAACAACGCCGAGATTAGCAAGCAAAGTTCTGCGATCGTTTTAGATTTACCCGACAGGTACAAGAAATTTCAGCAACTCGACGAATTGGCCGAATTCGAACTCGATTCCGAAGGGAACATCGTCGAGCAATACACCGGCCCTTCGATTGAAGAAATTGAAGCGGAGTTACAACGCTACCGCGAAGAGACCGAGCAAGAAATCAAAATTCGGCAGAAAGAAGCCGAACGCGAAGCGCAGCGGATTACCGAAGACGGCAAGGCAGAAGCGTTCCGCCTCATCCAAGACGCGAAAGAAAAAGCGCGTAAAGAAGAAGAATCGGCGCGCATGCAGTCGAGCCAAATCATCGAACGCGCGAAGCTCGAAGTCGAACGCATGGTGAAAGAGGCCGAACTCCGCGTTCAGGACATCAACCATGAAGCGTACCAAAAAGGTTACAACGCGGGCCGCGAGCAAGGCTATAAAGAAGGGATGGGCGAGGTGCGGCGTCTCATCGACCGTCTGGGAACAATCCTCGGTAACGCCATCGACGTACGCGAGCAAATTATCAAAGAGTCAGAAAAGCTCATGGTCGAGATGATCTTGATGATTGCGCGCAAGGTCATTAAAGACGAAATTATCGAACGTAAGGAAGTCGTTCTCAATAATATCCGTGAGGGGTTGGCGCGCATTAAAGAACGCGACCGCATCGACATCCGCGTGAACTTTGCCGACTTGGAACTCACAACCGCGCACAAAGACGAAATTGTCAAGATGATGGAGTCGCTGCGCAAGGTAAATATTTACGAAGACTCGCGAGTCGACCGTGGCGGGGTTATCATCGAAACCGACGTCGGTGCAATCGATGCGCGTATTTCTACGCAGCTTAAAGAAATCGAGCAGGCGATAAGAGATGCCAAACCATTATAATTTATTAGTCATACGGTATGTTGGAGGGTGTCTAATTGGCTCGACTTCGCTCACTTCGATACATTTTTGTCCCGGTGGCAGAGTCAAAATGCCAATAAGATTGGCATTTTTGTATCGAAGCCAAGCGCAAAAACACTCAGTGAGCGACTTATTAGACAACCGCGCCCCCTTCCTTCTTTAGTGC
>CAUJII010000052.1 GCA_963205035.1 Spirochaetota bacterium | reverse complement strand
TTTTTTAAGCGGAACAAAGCTCTGGGTTCTGTCGCGTCTCTGGCATGGCTCATCGCGTTTGTTTTCGCAATCAAGACGAGTGTCTTAGACGCCAATAACATTCCATCGCCTTCGATGGAACCTACGCTCATGATTGGCGATTTTCTTTTTGTCAATAAGATGCGCTACACCATAGACTTGCCTTACACGAATGTTCATCTCTTGCGCATCGCATACCCCAAGCGCGGCGACATAGTGACATTTACCCCGCCTCAAGATTCGGCAAGTTATGCCGACAAGACTCTCGTCAAGCGTGTTGTGGGAGTTCCAGGCGATACGATAGAGGTGAACGACCATGAGATAACCGTCTCGGGAAAAAAATACCCGACGAGTCGCGTCGATAACGAGGCTCTCTTGCAGACGCTTGCCGATGGAACAACGGGTGAGAGAGAAGAACTTTACCAAGAAAATATAATCGACCCCAAAAGCGACAAGAGTGTCGTGAAGCACTACATCATGAAATCGCGTCTGCGCTCGACCGACACGATGATGTCGACGCCGGGCAGAAAATGGATCATCCCCGAGCATAAATTCTTGATGATGGGCGATAACCGCGACCATAGCTCCGACGGGAGAGCGTGCGAAATGGTCGAGTCGAGTCACCGCTCGCAGTGCAACGATTTTAACAACTGCATGTACTATGCGTGGATGGGCGAAAGGAGCACGACAGAGTGCCAAAAGATTTATTCGATAAATAACGGGCCGACGTGGGGGCTCATCGACGCGGACAAAATTCACGGGAAGGTGTACCTTTCGTATCTTTCTGTCAACTGGGGAACGGGCTTGAACAGTGAACTGAATCCCATCGTGAACCTATGGTATACCATCACGGGAAAATTCACCGGCGTCTATGTTCGCTGGGAGAGAATTTTTAGTAGAATCTATTAGAAGTCGATAATTAAAGAAGCTATGCGGCCGTTCGTTCGCCCATTTATCGCTTCGTTATGTCTCTTTCTTGTGGGAGTACTGTCGTTACCCGCGCAGCCGTTTTTGAATCACCGTATTACTTCTGTGCGCGCCTTAGATAAGGGGCAGGTTGAAGTAACGATCGAGAGTTCTCAGGCCGGTGCATTCGATTCGGTTTCAGTCGACAAAGAGGCTGTCTTTAAGCTGCGAGAAAACGGCAAGGAACAAACCTCGCTCAAGACGGCATCGTTGGGCAGACCGCAAGGGGTTTCGCGCACCGTTATTCTGGCGGACCTCAGCCGTTCGCTCACGAGGCGACAATTTGCCGAATTTAAGAATGCAGCACTCGACTTCGTTTCAGAATTGAGCCCCAATGACTTGGTAGCGCTCGTCACGTTTCAAAGCAAGGTACGCCGCGAATTAAATTTCACATCCGATAAAGATTTGCTCCGCAAGCGTATCGGTGCGCTCAAGCAAACAGGGCTCAGAACGATGCTCTACGACGGTCTCTTAGAAGCGCACAAAATGTTGAGCGATCAGAGCGTGCGCAAGGCGATTGTCGTCTATACCGACGGGCGGGAAAATGCTTCGCGCATCCGGTTTGAAGACTTAATCGACGTCTTCACCGCGCAGAGCGTTCCTCTTTTTGTCGCAGGGAAGCGCGCCTCGTTCGCATTGAAGCGGCTTATCCGTTTGGCGCGTATTTCGGGTGGCGATGCGTTCCGTGCGCATAACGCGCACGACTTGAAGAAACTCTTTCACTACTTGGGCCGCCTGCGTTCTTACGAATACCGACTAACCTACCAAACAGCTCAAAAACCGGGCAGCACCCTTGACATTGAAATCGACGCTCCCCGGCAAGAAAATCCGCTCCGAATTTCATATACTCTGCCGCAGACTTCAGAACCTGCTCAGGAAAAAAATAACTACTCCGATTCTTTTAGCTTTTCTCTACCCAAATCGATAGGACTCCACATGCCAGAAATTCTTCTCACTCTCATCGTCTTGTTGCTCGTTGCAGTTATCATCATGCTCTTTTTCAGGAAGCAAGAAATCAACGTTAAAGTGGAGAACCCTCACACGCCGGTTATCTTGTCGCACGAGCTGCCGCCTTCTTTTGCGGATAAAAAAATTGAATCGAGAAGGGTGAAGCTCCCCTTGGATTATCACCATGGTTGGCTCGTTGAAAAAGAAGGCCCGCACACGGGGCGAAAATATAAAATCAACTGGCACAATGTGACTCTGGGATTTTCAGACGAAAACTCGATTGTCATAGAAGATAATACGGTTTCGGCCAAGCATGCGCGCATCGAGCGGCAGGGTAGCAAGTTTGTTCTCTTTGACCTCCTGTCTGAAAACGGGACTTGGCTCAACGATAAGAAACTCCTTCGCCCCAAAGAACTCAACGATTTCGATGAGATTGGGCTGGGGCGAACTCGACTCATCTTTAGAAAAGGCGCAGGAGCGTATGGCGAGAACGGTGAAATCAGCTAAAACAAAAGCGAAACAAAAACCCCAAACAAATTCTTACTCGATAGAATTGCGAAAGCTGAAACTCAAGCGTAGTGAGATTATCCTCTTGGGTACTGCGCATGTGAGCCGCGAGAGCGTCGAAGACGTCGAACGCGCGATTTTGAATGAAAAACCCGACACCGTTCTTGTCGAACTCGACGAAGGGCGCGCCAAAAATCTGCAAGACCCAGACCATTGGAAGCGCATGGATATTGTGCAGGTCATCAAGTCGCGCAAGATCTATCTGCTCTTCTCTTCGATTCTGCTTTCCATCTTCCAGAAAAAAATGGGGGAACGGACCACTTCGGCGCCCGGAGCAGAGTTCAAAAAAGCCATCGAAGTTTCTGAGAAAAAAGGTCGGAGTGTACATTTTATCGACCGTGAAATCGGTATTACGTTAAAGCGAGCATGGCAGTCGGTGGGTTTCTTTAGCAAAATGCGTCTCATGTCGGAGCTCTTGGCTTCGCTTTTTGTCAAAGACGATATGGAACCCGACGACATCGAGAAGCTCAAAGAAAAAGACGCGTTGCAAGGTCTCTTAGATTCTCTTCCGCCTTCGTTCAGGCGCATTCGCGAAATTATCATCGACGAACGCGACTCGTATATGGCGCAGAAGATCCGCGATTTGGTATTGAATGCGGAAAAACCACCCAAAAAAATTCTCGTGGTGATTGGGGCAGGGCATTTGCGCGGCATCGAAGAAGCACTGCAACGCGATCACGACATGCAGGTGCTCACTGCCGTTAAAGCAGGCGGTCTTTGGAAATCGCTCGTGGTATTCTTCGCGCCCATATTCATCATTGTCGCTCTCTTGGCTTTCTTTACGCTCACGGGGACAAAGAAGTTCGATATAGCAGAAACTCTAAAAACTTGGATAATAATCAAATGCTCCGTGACCGCCGTAATGACTATCGTGTGGTCTCCGCATATCCTGGCATATCTTGCGGGAATCATTGTCTCTCCCGTGAGCACATTTCTTCCGATCGTTAAGACGGGTTGGGTTTCGGCACTTCTTGAAGCGATTTACAGAAAACCCGAAGTGACCGACTTTGAAGAGATGGCGGTTGCAACCGAGCAGTTCAAAAAATTCTACCGCAACCGTATCTTTCGTATCTTCATGGTTTTTTTTCTAGGCCAATTCTCCAGCGCCTTGGGCTATTGGATTTTTATCCTGTACGTCTAATCGGGAAGACGGAGCGCTTGAACCGTTTCGTCTATCAATCCGCCAAAGCTACCATTCGTCATGAAACAGACAACGTCGTGCGCTTGAAGTTTTGAGACGACGAACTCACGCCTCTGATCGGTCGGCAAAAGAAACGCGCTCGTGCCTTGTGCATTTAATGTCTGAACAACAAGCGTGGTATCGAGCCTTTCCTCGGCCTTGTATTTTTCAGCGCGGTAAATAGCGTTAACGAAAACGCAATCCGCAAGACTGAGCGCGTGGGTCAGCTCGCTCTGGAATATATTGCGCACAAGAGTGTTGCTCCGTGGTTCGATGAGCACAACGAGTCGTCTCGTCGGATAAACTTCTTTGAGCGTCAAAATATTCGCTTGAATGGCGGTTGGGTGGTGTGCGAAATCTTCGATGATTGTGTATTGTGAGTTGTTGAGCTTCGTTTCTAAGCGCCGCTTCACGCCTTTGAAACTCGAAAGTCCTCTCTGAAAAGTGGCACAGTCGATGCCTTGGGTTTCGAGAAGTGCTAAAGCAGCAAGCGTGTTGAGTGCGTTGTGCTTGCCCAAAAGTGGCGAAACAATTTTCTCATCTCTGCCCTTTGTGCGGTAGTGGATAATACTTTGCGCATGGGTTTCGAGTCGAGTGAGTCGAAAATCCGCGTCGGCGCTTTCCCCGAAGGTGACAACCGGCGCGAAAGATTTTTCCGCTAAACGCCTGCAAAGCGCATTGTCGGCGTTGGTAACCAAGGCGCCGTTTGCAGGCAAAATTTTTACGAGACGCGCAAAGGCTCGCTCGACATCATCCAGACCCGAAAAAATGTCGCCGTGGTCGAATTCAATATTATTCAAAATCGCATGCGTCGGTTTGTAAGACAAGAACTTAGAACGCGGGTCGAAAATCGACGTGTCGTATTCGTCTCCCTCGATGACGAAGGTGTCGGCAGTTCCAGCTTCGGTGCTTTGCGAGAAATTTTCGCAGACACCACCGACCATGAAGCCCGCATCGACACCCGCCTCGCGCAAGACGTGTGCGACCAAAGCTGTCGTCGTTGTCTTGCCATGGGTGCCTGCAATGACGAGCGACTTACGGGAGCCGATGACATAGCGCGCAATAAACTCGGGGAGTGAAAGAATTGCAAGTCGGCGATTTAAGACCTCTTCTAATTCGACATTGCCGCGTGAAATGGCGTTCCCCAAGACAATCGTTGTGGCCTCGGAAGGCAAATTTGCCGCTGCGTAACCCTCGTGATACGGTATCTTGTTTTTTTGCAATTCGAGCGACATCGGAGGGTACAGGTTTGCGTCGCTACCCGATACCTCAAAACCCATGTTTTGTGCCATGATCGCAGCCCCTGCCATCGCGGTGCCTCCGATACCGATAAAGTAAAAAGAATTCGTGCTCATTGTCTTTGTTGCACAAAAAACTCTTGCAAACGCGGCGTAAAGCTGGACCTAAGGCAATGTTTCTCAGTGGGACACCAGAATCCCGGAGCGAGGCTTTGGCTCTCTTGGTTTTACATTTAGCGCACCAAACGTGGAATGAAAGAATAAGCTCTGCGTTTAAGAAGCTTGAAAACTTTGAACGTGTTGCGTCAATTTACGCGCACAAAAACTTTTTGAAACACAAAAAAGATGCGGAGACGATGCTTGAGAAATACGACAGCCGCGAGATTCTTTTTTGGTTCGATCCCGATTATCCGAAACTCCTCAAGGAAATTTCAGACGCTCCGCTCGTTCTCTTCTTGCGAGGCAACCGCCGACTGCTTGCGAATGATGCTGTGTCGATTGTGGGCACACGCGAACCCACGGCAGATGCGCGGCTTGCAACAGAAAGTATAACGCGCCATTTTGTCGCACAAGGTAAAATGATCGTCTCGGGTATTGCGCGTGGCGTCGATGCAATCGCGCATCACACTGCGCTTTCGTGCGGGGGAGCAACCTGCGCAGTGCTTCCTAACGGCGCAGACCATGCGTATCCTCTTGTGAACCGCGACCTTTATGCAGAGGCGCAAACAAGCGATAGACTGCTCTTGGTGAGCGAGTATGCGCCGCATGAAAAGCCGCAGCGATTTCAATTCGTGAAGCGCAACCGCATTATCGCCGGATTTTCCATGCTGACCGTCGTCACGCAGGCAGGCCACCGCAGTGGAGCCCTGATCACGGCTAACCACGCGCTCGATGGGGGGCGAGACGTCGCCGCAGTCCATTATTTGCAGGAGAGCGAAGCAATTAACGCAGGCGGCGAAAAGTTGCTTGCCGACGGAGCTCAAGATTTAGGCTTTCTTCATAACCCACGCTGATGCCATCGATTGCTCAAATCTACATCCGCCGAATGCGTTTCGACGACGCGCGCCAAAAACTCTTACGTGAGATCGAACACCATTTTATCGCCGGTGAAAAGGAAGTCGAAGTCATCCATGGGATTGGCGAATATATTTTGCGGCGCATGGTAGAAGCCGAAGTCCATAAACTCGATTACGTCGAACTGGATACATCGTTCCACACAAACCCTGGCTCGGTGCGGCTTAAGCTCTTAAGTCCTGACCCAAGTATTCTTGCGCGTTACAAGGCTTGATGGCGTCTGACAAGGTCGAGGGATTTAATAATGTAATCCACCTCGACATTGATTTTTCCGCCTTCGCGCCAATCGCCGATGTCGGTTCTGTCTATAGTCTCTGGAATAATCTGAACGCGGAATTTATCTTGAGGTAAAACTTCCATCACTGTGAGACTAATCCCATTGAGCGTGACCGAGCCTTTGGGGAGAATGTAAGGCGAGGCGTATGATAAAATGATGTCGTGCTTCGTGCCGCGCTCGATTCGGTGGACAAGCGCCACCCCTTCGACATGGCCTTGGACAATGTGGCCACCCAACCTGTCACCTAAGCGCATTGCACGTTCGAGATTCACACGGCTGCCCACTTCAAAACCCTCGAAGTTGGTGACCGATAGAGTCTCGGGAATCGAAAAGAAGGTAAAACCCAGACTATCGAATGTTTCGACTGTTTGGCACGCGCCGCTCACGGCGATACTGTCGCCGCGCTCAATATCGGCCAGAATCTTTTTGCATTGAATGCGAAAACGTCTGCCGTTGGGCAGAATTTCTATAGATTCAACGCGGCCGATTTCTTCGATTAGACCTGTGAACATTGACTTGAGCGGGCAAAGGGACTCGAACCCTCGCTAAAAGCTTGGAAGGCTTTTGTGCTACCGTTACACCATGCCCGCAAGATAATCTATACCATGAGATGAGAATTAGACAACGTGACAACGATTCGTTGAGTTTAACTCAACGAATCGTTGGATCCGCTCAATACGTTTGGTGGAAGTGGCGTGACTCCTCGTAGTGGATGTCTCCCGTCGGGGCTTCGTTGACTTTAGCAAAGCTCTTAAAGAAGACAATGCCAAAGGCGCCGACTGCACCGAAGAACGCACCGATTTCTAATGGCCCCACGGGGAAGCTATTGACAAGGTTTTCCTGGCCTTTGTGCGCCAAGGCTGAGCCGTAAACGACCCAGATAATGTCCATGAACGTTACAAAAAGACAGAACCACGCAACTTTGCTGAGCCGCGCAGGTCTTCTCTTAATATCCGATGAGAGCAGAATTAAGAACGGAATCACGAAATGGAGTGTCCATAAGATGATTGTGTAAAGCTTCCAAATTCCTTTCAAGCGTAACTCGAGAAGGTATGTCTCTTCTGGAAGGTTGGCGTACCAAGCGAGCATGTGCATGCAATACGCAATGTATGCCCAGAAAACAGTCGCCATCAGGAGCCATTTGCCCAAGTCATGGAGGTGCTCGGTGTTGACATCTTTGAGGCCGCCCTGTTTTTGAACGAGAACCAAGATAATAATCATCGCAGCGATTGCACCAAACCATCCGTTGGCAAACATGTACACGGGGAACATGGTGGTGTACCAATGCGGCTGCAGAGACATGAGAAAATCAATCGAGCTGAGCATGAACGAATAGCCGAAGAAGATTGTGTAAATCGCGGAGTATTTAATAAGCTTAGTCTTGGTTTCTTTGTCTTTTGCCACATCTTGCGCATTTGAAGTCTTACGGATAAGCTTGGCTAAAATAATCCATACCGCGAAGTAAAAAACTAAGCGGACCAAAAAGAAAGGCATATTCAGATATCCCGTCTTCTGCTGGAGGATTTTATCGTTCGCAACGATATTGTGGTCTACCCATTCGTAGATATGGTTGAAGTGGAATGCCGCAGCGACAGCGACAATCGTGATCAAAACCCCGGCAATCCAAAGAGGCGCTGCAAATGTTTCAGGAATACGTCTTAGAACGATCCACCATTTTGCGCCCGAAATGAATTGAATTGTCGCAAAAGCAAAGCCTACCAACGCAATCGAAAGGACAAAGTAGCCGGTGCTCAAGAGCGCAAGCCAAGTACGGTTTGCGTCCAGTATAAAACCTACCGCAAATGCGATAACGCCAATACCGACCATGCCCCAGAGGATTTTGTAATATTTTTCAGGTAATGCAAATTTCATAGTTTTCTCCGTGGCACTCACTTTTTTTTCTGCAGAACGTTCTTAACGTATGCGGCTATATTCCAGCGGTTCGTCTCTTGCACTTGAGGAGCGTAAGAGCCCATGGCCCCTTGGCCCGCTGTAATGATATGGTAGATCTTGGTTAAAGGGAAAGTATCTGCGCGCTCGTCTGTCAACTTACGCACGCTGACAAATTTTTTCTGTACTGGGCCTTCCGCATGGCCTTTCAAGCCGTGGCACGGTTCGCAGTAGATGTTATATTGCACTTCACCTTTCTTCAAGTCGAAACTTGCTGGCGCCTTTAACTCACGCGTCGCCTTTTCGACATCGATGTCTTTCTTATAGGGATATGCAGGCGTTCCGTGGAAAGGAACTGTTCCATCGGGCTCGTGCATGTCGTAGCTCCGATTGCCGACAGTATCAACCTTTGCCGTATCTCCACCCGGAGAAAACTGCATATCTAAGAAGTAGTGGTAGTGACGTCTCCAATCGGCGCATCCTGTTGCAATGAGCGCTATTAAAAAAACAACGACGACTTTTTTCATGCTTGGGCTCCTTGTGCCTCATTGTTCGCAACGACTTCTATTTGTGGATTGAGACCGCTTAGAATTCGCTCAACATCTGCCTTTGACAAATTCTTGTCGCCCAGCCAGATTGCGAAGACATCGGATGTGACTCCTTTGATCGGCGGCTTGCGGCCGATTCGGCCGAGCTTTCCGAACACAAAAACTGCCGCCACAGTAAACACCGAGGCAAAGTAAATTGTGAGTTCAAAGAGAATGGGGATATAGGCAGGCAATGCGAAGAATGGTTTGCCGCCATAGATAATCGACCAGTTAATCACATCGATATAATAGATGTATCCGAGCCCCAAAAGAGCTCCAGTTATTCCGCCCAGGAAAGTCAGTACAGGAATCCACGATCTATGGATTCCCATCGTCGTATCCAACCCGTGAATAGGGCAGGGTGTGAAGCAATCAAAATTCTTGACATTCGCTTCTTTTGTTTTTTTAGCCGCCTTCAAGAGGTCGGCCGCCGATTTGAACGATGCGATAAACCCGCCAGTGACTTCTTCGTAAGTGAAGAAGCCGCGTTTGATTTCTGCTATGGATAACATATTCCCTCTCTTAGTGGCTCCCCGCCGCTTTATTGTCGTGTGCTAAATCTGCGTTTGTTTCATCTGCTTTGACCTCGGCCAACGCAATGACAGGGATCGTGCGGATGAACATTAGGAACAGAGTAAAGAAAATCCCAAAGCTGCCGACGAGCACCGCATAGTCCGCCCAGGTGGGGCTGTAAGTATCCCAGCTCGACGGTAAGTAATCGCGATGTAGTGAGACAACAAAGATGATGAAGCGCTCGAACCACATGCCAATATTGACAATGATCGAAACGGCAAAGAGTACTTTTACGTTGGTGCGCATCTTCTTAAACCAAATGATGTTGGGTGTAATCATGTTGCAGAAAACCATTCCGAGCCAGTAAGTCCACGCCATCGGGCCTGAAATACGGTTGATGAAGTGGTATTGCTCAAACTCATTGGCTGAATAAGCGGCCGTGACGTATTCAACAACATAAGCAAATGATACAATGTAGCCGGTTACTAAGATAACGATACCCATGTTTTCTAAGTGCTTGAGGGTGACATACTCTTTGAGCTTAAAAACTTCACGAGTGATAATCATCAGTGTAAGCACCATCGCAAATCCGGAAAAAATGGCCCCTGCGACGAAGTAAGGTGGGAAAATTGTCGCGTGCCAACCGGGGATCACCGATGTCGCAAAGTCCATCGAAACGATGGTGTGGACCGAGAGAACCAAGGGGGTCGCCAAGGCTGACAAGAGCATGACCATTTTTTCATAGTGTACCCAAGTTTTTGCAGAACCGACCCAGCCGACAGCTAAGACACGGTAAACAAGCGCTTTGATGTTCAGAAGAAATTGTCCAATTTTACTCGTTGCCTTGTAGCGCTCGAAACGGTCGCGCAGCGTTGCGAAGTCGGGCACCAGACCCATATACCAAAACATGAGCGATACCGAGAAGTATGTAGAAACCGCAAACATATCCCAAAGGAGCGGAGAGCGGAAGTTTGCCCAGACTGGCCCGCGTTCGTTAGGGTAGGGGAATGCCCAGTAAATGAACCATGGGCGACCCACGTGGATCAGCGGAAAAATTGCCGCAACGATAACGCCAAAAATGGTCATCGCTTCAGCCGCACGGTTAATCGACGTACGCCATTTTTGTCTAAACAAGAAAAGAATCGCTGAGATGAGCGTTCCTGCGTGGCCGATACCAATCCAGAAGACGAAGTTTACAATGTAAAAGCCCCATCCGACAGGATTGTTAATCGCGAAAATTCCTAAACCGACAAAAAAGGAGTAGACAATGACGCTAACTCCCATCGCCGCAAGAAGTGCAGAGACGCTAAAGGCTCCCCACCAAAGTTTGGTGGGAAACGCCTCGATT
>CAUJII010000051.1 GCA_963205035.1 Spirochaetota bacterium | reverse complement strand
TGCGCACGCATCGCAAAAATATCGAGAATCACTTCGACGCGCCCTAAGACGCGCAGCTTCAATTCTTCTTCAAGATTACGTAGCTGATTGGGTTTGAGCTGCGCATCGACAAAGACAAGGTTCAAGTCCAAGTCCTCGCATACCGTTTTGATTTTTTGAATTTGTCCCGAAGTAAAAAACTTTGCAGGGTCGATGTTGTTCAGAGAAAAAAATATTTCGTGGACGGTTCTTGCTCCCGCCGTTTCCGCAAGCATGATGAGCTCGCGCAGCGATTCTTCTTGGCTTTGCTTGTCGGGAAAATAGCTCGAACCATATTGCCCCACACAAAGCGCTCGGTGAAGCTCGGTCGAGACGAGTTTTTTTTGATAAAGCGACGACGCGTCCATAAACTCTTAGCGGATTTCCTGCCGGTATTTATTCTTGCGCTTGGGTTTATATTCTTTCGGGTTTTTGTAGAACGTGAGTTGATTGCCGGGGAAAATGGCGTTCTTCTGAAACCAGCCTTCGTTTGCTTCAACGGCATAGAGAACCGGCGTACCAGAAGACACAATATCTAAAGATAACGGCTTCATGTCGTGGATGCTCGAAACAAAGAGCCTCTCGTGGATGTACGCGATGCTCAAAGAGATGACTGTGTTGTGCATCCAAAAATTCATCTCTTCGGGCTTGCTGTAAACAAAAATCATTCCACGGTTTTTCGCTAGCGATTTCCTGAACATGAGCCCGCGCTCCTTATCTTTTTCCGTACGCGCAACCTCGCACGTCAAAGCGACTTCTTCGCCCTTGACGTTGTGGAAGACCACAACCCAAGTTTCGGTAAGAGGACGCGCCAAGTCTGCCTCTGTATTATTGCCTTTCTGTTCTTTCGTATTTGTGGCGGGTGTCTCGGTCTTTTTGTTGTTGCCATAATCCCATGAAGACTCTGCCCAGCGAGGCACGGTAACCAGGAGAACACAGAGTAAAGCTATGACAGAACGCAACATTTTTTTAGAAATGGGATTACTCCCACTCAATCGTTGCTGGCGGCTTCGAGGAGATATCATAGACGACGCGGTTCACACCTCGTACCTCGTTAATAATGCGTGAAGCAATTTTTGCAAGCACGTCATAGGGAACATGCGCGAAATCAGCAGTCATGCCGTCTTCACTCGTGACCAAACGCAACGCAATGACATTCTCGTAAGTGCGGTTGTCTCCCATCACGCCGACAGAACGGACCGGTAAAAAAATTGCTCCCGCCTGCCAGATCTTGGAATACCATTTCGAGGCCTTCAGTTCTTCGATGAGAATTTGGTCTGCGTCTCGAAGCGTGCGCAAATTTTCTCTCGTGACGGCCGTCAAAATGCGAATCGCAAGTCCCGGCCCGGGGAAAGGATGCCTAAAAAGAAGTTCCCTGTCGATTTTGAGCGCCATGCCTAACCTACGAACTTCGTCTTTGAAAAGCTCCGATAACGGTTCAATCACGCGACCTGCTTTGATGAGATCCAAGACTCCCTGCACACGGTTATGGTGCGATTTGATCGTTTGCGAAGGCCCTTTCACAGAAACACTTTCGATAACGTCGGTATAGAGCGTTCCCTGCGCCAAGAATTCATGGTGTCCCAACTCGCGTCCCTTTGCCGCAAAAGCGTCCAAAAATAATTTGCCGATAATCTTGCGCTTCTTCTCGGGCTCGGTTACGCCTTCAAGCGCAACTAAGAATTTTTCTTCTGCATTGACAACGTGCAAGTCGATACCGAACTCTTTTTTGAAACGCTCTTTGACCGCCTCAGTCTCGTTCTTGCGCATGAGCCCCGTGTCGACATAAACGCAAGTGAGCTTGTCGCCGACCGCATCGTGCAAGAGCTTTGCAGTCACGGTCGAGTCGACGCCACCCGAAAGCCCTAAGAGAACGCGTTCGTTTTTTACAAGCGTACGAATTTCACGAATTTTCTCTTCGACAAAACGGCTCATCGTCCACGTGGGTTTCATTTTACAAATCGAAGCTGCGAAATTTTTTAAGATGACCTTGCCCTGCGTCGAATGGTGCACCTCGGGGTGAAACTGCACGCCGTAGACTGCGGCCTTCTCGTCGGCAAATGCTGCCATGGGGGAGTTCTCTGTCACGCCAATCACGGAAAACCGCTTGGGCAATTTTTCGATACGATCGCCATGAGACATCCAGACCTGACCGGGTTTAATTCCCTTGAGGAGCTTCGAGGCTTTGCGCGAACGCAAAGTAGAGCGACCATACTCTCTTTCATAAGAGGGAGAAACTTTGCCGCCAGTCAAGTGGCAAATAAGCTGCAAGCCGTAGCAAATTCCCAAAACGGGAACTCCCAACGAAAAAATTATTTTATCGACCTGCGGCGCTTCGTTATCATACACAGACGCTGGCCCGCCCGAGAGGATTATTCCGGCAGGGTTAAGTGCCTTGAGTTGAGAAGCAGAGATATGGTGAGGGTGTATTTCTGCGTAGAAGCGAAGTTCTCTCAGGCGGCGGGCAATAAGCTGCGTGTACTGCGAACCAAAATCGAGAACAATAATTTTATCGCCGGTTATCTTCGCTTTTGGGGAGATTTTTTTCTGAGCCATCGATTACCTATCGTAATATGTGAGTCGCTGTGCCAACCAACGCAGAAGCTATGGGAACAAAGGACAGCTCACCGCGAGAATCAAATCTTCTTTAGAGGACAGTTCGCCCGCATTGAGCAGTAAGTAATTGCGGTCGATAAAGGATTTAGTTTCGCGGTGATCGCCTAAAGAGACATCCAGTTTTATCGTATTCTTGCGGTGAGCGCGGACTACCGAAATAACTTTCATCGCAAATCTTGTTTTATTTTTGAGCTGCGCCTTCCCTTCTTTATGCTTTGTCGCGCTGAGATTTTTCTTGCCTACCGACCGAAAACCCTTATACTCTTGAAACGCGCTATCTTTCGCAAGTGCTTTGACAATTTTCTTGAGGCTACGGTCTGACTTTGTAGAACTTTTTGAAGCGGCAATTTGCGTAACTTGGCAGGTCAAGAAAACCTCTTCGGCAAGAAGCGGCGAGCAGAAAATAAGAGCCGCTAAGATCAATTTATTCATGCGACATAATCCAATTTTGGAAATACACGATAAACAAAATATAGACTAACTATTCCCGACTAACTATTCCAACGCCCCTATTCAACAAAAAAGTCCGACTTGTGCGCCTTGAGCCGCAGAGCCTTTTGCTTGGCAAGGGTATTGGCGAGCTTCTGTTCGCTCTGCTGTGTCAAGGGCGCCTCGAGGACAGCAGCGATATGCCTGTCAAAACACGCCGAATCTTGCGCAAAAATACAGTACGTCCGTGCATAGAAATAATGCGTCATCAGGAGCTTCCCCTGCGTAAGCTTCAAATTCTTCTCGAACGCCTCTTTCGAGCGCGCCAAATTACCGCCGAGCATTTCGGAACGGGCACCGAAGTAGACGCCTTCAAAAAGCCACGCCCCCGCAAAGTAATACGCCTCGTCCAACGCTTTGACTTTTTCCATCATCACTTCGACTTTCGGCAAATTCGACAATCCCTCGGTGTCTTCGCGGTCGACGTTAATTGCAGACCCCCAAGCGAACGCGTACCAAAAAAGACTGCGGATTGCGTCCTTGTCGAGATCCTTTAGTTTTTCTTTGAGACCTTCTTCCGTTAGATGCGCCATGTCGGTCACATCGAGCTTCGGGAGGAGAACCTTCGCCGCATAATCGCGTGCGCGTAAGTAGAGTGCTTTCGCCCTCGCGCGTTGTTTTTGCTCTTCGACTGAATTCTTCTCGAACTCGGCTTCTTCCATCTTGTCTTCTGCGAACGCCAACGTATAGGCGCCATAAGTCTCTGCGATGAGCAGATTCAAATCTTCATTTTCCGGATCATGGACTTGCATCGCTTCGAGGAGCTTCATGTTTGCCGCAATTGCAGGTTCTGCAATGTCGAGGTCGACTTCTTCCTCGAAGACTTTGCGGCTCTCTGCGAAAAATCCAGATGCTTGGCGTACTGCCATCTTCTTAAGAGAGCATGCCGTTACAGAAAAAATAAGGGTAATAAGAACCGTACAGCGAAAAAAAGATGTCCTCAAGCGCATGGAGAAGATCATCTTAATAGACTTCATCGATTACGCGGTGTTCCATCGAGGCGTAAAAATCTTCACCCGCGCCATTCGCCTTCGCCAATTCGTTGATTGCGCGGCCAATCCCCTCTTCCATTCCCTTAAGGCCGCACATGTAAAGAATCGTCCTTTCATCTCTTATCAGAGGCCAAAATATGTCGGCCTTTTCTGTAAAAATATCGCTAACGTAATAGCGGCCGCCTGCAGAATTTTTCATTTCTCGGCTCAGTGCTTTGTGGTAAAAAAAGTGCGGCGCATTGTACTCGCGAAATTCTTCATCGTACAAGAGTTCCGCTTCCTTCTTGACTCCAAAGAGCAAGTGCACTGGAGATGCAAAATTAGGCGTATGTCTAAAGAGACGCTGCATGAACCCCCGAAAAGGAGCGATGCCGGTGCCCGTTGCAACAAAAATGTAAGGGCGATGGATTTCTTCCGGAAGCGGCAGCAAAAATTTACGTCCCGCAGGCCCTGTGAGTGTTACCTCATCTCCAACTTTAAGGTCGCAAAGATAATTGGAGGCAACGCCTTTGTAGACCGTACCTGTTTGCGGATCGACTGTATTATCGCGTTTGACGCACAAGACCAGATTCTCGCTTCCTTCTTTATTTGCTTCGAGCGAGGCAATCGAATAAAGCCTGACGGCGTGCGGCTTTTCTTTCTCATTCAGCCCCGGGGGGATAACTCCCACGCTTTGGCCGTCGAAATAATTCATCGGCTTTGCGTCGAGAACGATGTGTCGCACATCGTTCATATCGTCTTCGCGGTAAAGCACGCGGGTCTCAAGAACCTTCGCGGTGAGCGTGTTCGCTTTCTTGTAGGTGTTCACCTCGACCGTAGGACGGGGAAATTCTTTTGCGGGGTTGTCTGCCATGTTGCCTCGTTTTAATTTGTGGTATTTATCAAGTCTCGTTTAATTGCTATCCGGCGTGGCTGCACGAAGGCCCACACGCATGCGCCGACGCATCCGGTGTAGAAGATTTTTCGGCACTCGCAGTGTTTGGCTCCGATTTCTCGGTAGCTACTTTCGGCGCAGAACTTGCTGCGGGTGTGCTCGCATTCTTATAGTCGTTCACATAAAAGCCAGAGCCCTTGAAAACAATCCCCGCGCCTAAACTCACCTGCCGCGCCGTTTCTGTGGAATGGCACGAGGGGCATTCCACAGCGGGGTTTTCGTTCATGCCGTGGAATTTCTCAAAGACGCTGCCGCAGTGTGCGCAGCGGTAATCATACGTGGGCATACGCATAAATTTGAGGTAAATACACTATGTCAAGCTAAGAGCCTCCTAAAGTAAAAAAGCCTTGTCGTAGTCTATCGAAACGCAAGCAAAGCACTATGAAAGTAAAATCGCTCAAAAAACGGAAAGGTTTCACACTCATCGAACTCATGGTCGTCCTCGTCATCTTAGGCGGACTCATGAGCGTTCTGTTAGTTGTTCTCAGAGACGACAAAGCCTCGCGTGCAAAAGCCGACGTCGAGCTCAAGGTGACTTATGGCAAGCTGCAATTCGCCCTTTTCGAGTTCAAGAATAAATACGGCCGCTACCCGACGCAAGACGAAGGTCTCGAAGCACTCGTCGAACAACCTGCTGGCCTCGAAGGCTGGGGTGGCCCATACATGGACAAGCGCTACCTACTCGACCCATGGAAAAATAAATTCAAATATACAGTCGACGGCAGCCATTCGAAAATAGTTAGTCTGGGTGCCGACGGCAAAGAAGGCGGCGAAAAAGACGACGCCGACATTGACCTTGATAAATTGATGGATAAATAAAATACCTTACTGGGCAAACTCCTGATAGTTGAGGCTTAGAACTAGCAGGTTCGATTCTTTCTGCTCTAAGCCTAAACTCCCACGCCCTCAAGTTCCTCTCTGCAACTTGTCGATGCTTATTAAGGGCAGCAGCCCTAACTATGCAGCAGTACCGCGTCAAAATGCTCATTGCCCTTCAGCGCGAAGGAGTTTTTACCCACCGTAACGAATTACTCCACGGCGAAGGCTTTGTGGCCTTAGACGATGCACTCCAATTTTGCAGCAGCGATATCGAAGAGAAGCTCAAATCGGGATTTTATTTTCGTTCGCAAATCTATGGATTTGACCTCGTCCGTTACCGCGATATGGCAAGTCAGAATATGTACATCGCATACCGTATCTCCATACAGAAAGTGAACCGTACGCTCATCGATAAAGATTTTGAAGCGTTGACATATATTTGACCCCGTGTTTTCAAACCCAACCTTAACCGGCCATGGCGATTAACCCGGCACGCATTCTTCTCGTTGAAAACGACGCACTTTTGGGTGAAACACTAAAAGCTCTCTTTGAGGGCAATGGCAACATAGTTACTTACTTCGCAGAAGGCCAGAAAGCTCTCAATGACGCGGCTGCGACTAACTATTCACTGGCACTCATCGACATTTATCTGGGTGATATTTCGGGGCTCGATATTTTAGATTATCTGCGCTCAGAAACGCGGCATGCACAACTTCCCATTTTAATGATGACAGCCGACGCGACAGAAGACACCGCCGTTCTGGCTCTCGCGAAAGACGCCGACGAAGTCATCCTCAAACCGATCCGCCATCAAGAGCTATTACTCAAAACCAGGCAATGGCTCGACCGTTTTGAAGAACGCTTAAAGCTCCAACGCTCGAACGAAACGTTTGAAGCGCAGTCGGCAATTTTGTCTCAATACTTCTGCAAAGGCGACATCGAAAAATTACAAAAATCGGGCTCGACGATCACGCCATCAACATCCCAAGCGACGGCTCTTTTTTTGCACATTGAAAATCTTTATCCGGCATACGGTGGATTACCTCCGTTAAATTTAGAAATTTTATTGGGGGAACTTTTTACAGAAATCTCGCAAACAATTTTTGCTCACGAGGGAGCAATCCAACACACAATCGCCGATATTTCTCTGGCGGCATTCGGCACTCCACTCACCCATGAAAACGACACGTTGAATGCAGTGCATTGTGCGCTGGCTTTGAAAGAGCGTCTTGCAACTTTTTTTGCTGCCCGCCCAAGCCCTAATAACCAACCGGTCTCTGTCAGTATCGGCGTGTCGACAGGCACGCTGTTTTCAAGCACTGTCAAGACACCACAAAACTTCAAATTCATCGTGTTTGGGCAAGCCGTTACCGACGCAAGACGCATTGAACGCCATAACAAAAAAATAGCGAGTCAAATTTTAGTCGATAAGACGACTTTTGAAAAGACT
>CAUJII010000050.1 GCA_963205035.1 Spirochaetota bacterium | reverse complement strand
CTCTTCGCCTTGCATACGGATTAACGGTTCAGAAACCCCGCGAGCGTCGATGCGAGAGCGCATGATTTCAAGAGCACCTTCGACGTCTTGTTTTTTGCGTTTAGGAGAGAAGTCGAATGCGTTATTGATTTCTTCGAGCTTAGCTTCGAGAGTCTTCTTTTTGGTCGTATCTTTTTCTTGCGCCAAATCTTTCTTGAGCTTCTCAATCATTTCAGCAGGGTATTGCCTATGCATCGCTTCTTCGACTTTTTTAAAATCGCCTTCGAGCACCAAGTTCATCCCACCTTGTAAGTCGAGACCCAACTTAAAAGGTTTTGCCTTGAGTTTCTTTTCAACCCACATTGGTTCGAGAGCGATGCGGTCGGGATCGACGCCTTCGATGCGGCCTAATTCGTTTAAGAAAGCGGCTTGGACAAATTTACCTTGGATGCTTACATAGTTTTCTTCAGGCGCTTTGGGGTTATCGAGAGGAACACCCTTTTTACGCTCGCTTGTATACTTGCCGGCATAGTGCTCTTGGACATATTTCTCGATGCGTATTAAAGCGGCATCGCGGTCTTTGGATTCAATCGTCTCACTCGCATAAACGCGTATCGTGCGTTCGCCAATATTCGGCCAAATCAACGCAATCGAAAGGCCAATGACAGAGAGTATTAAGAAAAAGCGTACTTGTGAACTCACTTGTGTTTCCTCTTTAGTTTAATCATTTGCTCAGTATTTTCGGCGCTTCATGCTGCGGGTAACACGAAAACGGTAAATCAAAAATAAAACGACAAACCCGCCGACAATTAAAACCTGCGCAATAGGAACTTGCGGCAACCAGGATTTCTTTGTGGTAGCCATCCCAGAATCGGCAGGTTGAACTGGAGTGGCAGCTTGGACTGGTTTTGCCAGTTGACTCGGCAGCAAAATTGCCGGTTTCATTCCCGCAGAGCGGCTTCTGAGTTGCAATGGCTCAGACTCCGGGGCCCATTCATAACTCTCCCGAGCCCAAGTGCTCGCAGAGATCCGCGTCTTCGTAGATTTCTGAGAGAGCGCAGACTCCTTGTTCTTAGATAGAGTTCCTTTCTTGCGTCTACGTTTTTTTTTCACGACAGCATCTTTCTTGGTTTTAGGTTCTACTGCGTCTTTTGCTGGCTCTTTTTTTATCTTCGGTTCGTCTTGATTTGTGTCTGGTTCGTCAAAAAGATTGTTCGCGAGCAGAAATCCGCTAGCGTCTTTCGCTGACAAAGACACCAGCACTCCAAAAAACAAAATAAGAGATAGCCGTCTTGCCACGGTCTGTTAGCTTTTTTTGACGACGTTATCCAATGTCGCAATAGAAACTTCGACTTTGACATCGTCGGCAATTTTGACAATAGCCAAATTTTCTTCGGGCTTAAGCCCTACGATAGTTCCAAAAATACCGCCGCGCGTGAGCACACGGTCGCCTTTTTCGAGCGCTTTCAGTTGCTTCTGTCTTTCTTTTTCGCGCTTTTGCTGAGGACGGATGAGTAAGAAATAGAAAACGACAATCAGCAGGATGGGTAATGCAAAGCTCGAAAGAGCGCTACTCATATCTGGTTGCGCGGCGGGAGCTGCTCCCCCGGCCGGGGCTACTGTTGTTGCAGTCGTTTTTGCTGCGGGGGCAGGCGCTGGCGCACTGGCACCTTGAACTGGCACGGAGGCCGCTTGCGCGGTGGTAAACAAGATTTCACTCATAACGGCATGGATGAAATTTTACACACCGCGTCAATAAATGGTCAAGGTGGATTTACCCAAGGGCCCGGCATGATTTAAGGCGACATAATATCTCAGCAACAAAGTCTGGCTTATCTCAATGGCAAAAACAGAACAAAAACCAGAAAAAAATACTTCTAAAACGAACAAAGACGCTGCGGCCCCAGAAATGGCGGGCCTTGTCACGGAAGAGTACAATGCCTCGAAAATCACAGTCCTCGAGGGGCTCGAGGCTGTCCGCAAGCGGCCGGGCATGTATATCGGTTCGACAGACTTGCCGGGCCTTCACCACATGGTGTATGAAGTCGTCGATAACTGCATCGATGAAGCGATGGCAGGCCATTGCGACACCATCGAAGTAGAAATCCAAAAGGGGAATATTATTAGCGTCTCTGACAATGGGCGCGGTATCCCGGTGGATATCCATCCCAAAGTCGGCGTTTCGACCGTTGAGGTGGTCCTCACAAAACTCCATGCAGGGGGGAAATTTGGGGAAGGTGCTTACAAGGTTTCAGGCGGTCTGCACGGTGTCGGCGTTTCAGTCGTCAACGCGCTTTCCGAATGGTTAGCTGTCGATGTGTTCTTAGGAGGCAAAGAGCACCATATCGAATTCACGCGCGGCAAGGCGAAGGCTCCCTTAAAGGCAAAAGGAGCGACAAAGAAACGCGGCACAACGGTGACCTTCTTGGCCGATAGCCAAATTTTTGACTCGCTCGAATATCGCTACGACACTCTCGCGTCGAGGCTGCGCGAACTCGCATTCCTTAATAAAGGAATCAAAATCACTCTGCGCGACAGCCGCGAGAAGACCGCCAAAGAAAATGTGTATCAATATAAGGGAGGCATCGTCGAGTTCGTGCGCATGCTCACCGAAAAAAGAAATCCGATCCAGAAGAAACCAATTTATGCAATTCAACAAAAAGACGGCATCCAAGTCGAAATAGCACTTGAATACTGCGACACCTATTCAGAGCAAATTTTTACTTTTGCAAACGCCATCCATACCCGCGAAGGCGGCACTCACCTCGAAGGCTTTCGCACAGCGCTCACGCGTGCGATTAACGAATACAAAAAAAAGCTGGGCTATGACAAAAAAGTCGAAGAACCTTTGACCGGCGACGATGTGCGCGAAGGGCTCACTCTCGTCTTGTCGATTCTCATTCCAAACCCGCAGTTCGAGGGACAGACCAAAATGAAACTGGGGAACGGCGAGGTGAAGGGAATTGTCACCTCTGTCGTTTACGAAAAGCTGTGCGAGTTTTTCGACGAAAACCCAGCCGAAGCAAAACGCATTATTGAAAAATGTATGCAAGCGGCACTGGCGCGCATTGCCGCACGCAAAGCGAAAGAGCTTGTGCGGCGAAAGAGCGCTTTAGAAGGTGCTGGGCTTCCGGGAAAACTGGCGGATTGTTCGACCCGAGAGCCCAAAGACGCAGAACTTTTTATCGTCGAGGGTGATTCGGCGGGTGGATCTGCCAAGCAGGGACGGAACCGGCATTTTCAAGCGATACTTCCTCTCAAGGGAAAAATTACGAACGTCGAAAAGACGAAACTCGATAAAATTTTAGGCGACGGTGAAGTAGCCGCTCTCATTTCTGCGATTGGCTGCGGCATCGGCGCTGAGTTCAACCTCGAAAAAGCGCGCTACCATAAAATTGTCATTATGACCGACGCGGACGTCGACGGTGCGCATATCCAAACTTTACTCCTGACGTTCTTTTTTCGCCACATGCCTCTAATGATCGATAACGGTTATCTCTACATCGCGCGCCCGCCGCTTTATCTCGTCACGCAGGGGAAGGAAAAGCTATACGCTTATAGCGACGCAGAAAAAGATAAAATCATCAAAGGGTTTAAGTCGGAGTCAAAATATACCATCCAACGCTATAAAGGTTTGGGGGAGATGAATCCCGAACAGCTTTGGGAGACAACGATGGATCCCGAGCACCGCGTACTCATGCAGGTGACGGTCGACGATGCCGTTATCGCCGACGAAACTTTTGTCATTCTCATGGGAGACGTCGTCGAACCCCGCCGCAAGTTCATCGAAGAGAACGCGAAGAAAGTCGAAGAGCTCGATTTGTAAATTCACTTCTGCAAAGCCGGAGCCACGGGGATGTATTCGGAGGGTACGTAGATCCCTCTGCGTGCAATTTTTTCACTCAAGATGGAGTTCTTGACGAGAGCCGCCGAGACGATGTATGAAGAAGCACACGCCGCCATAACGGGAAGAACAGCTTGAAACTGCCCCGTGGATTCCAGAACAAAAGCAGCGGAAGTCAAAATCGCGCGCGATGCCCCCGCAAAAATGGCTGCCATTCCCACGAGCGCAGCAGTCCCCTTATCTAAATGTAGAGAGGGTAGGTAGGTTTCAAACCCTGTGCCAACGAGATAACCCAAAGCCGCGCCAAAAGTGAGGAGCGGTGCGAGTGTTCCTCCCGAAGTGCCGCTGCCCAAGGAAATCGACCACGAAATAAACTTAAAAAAGAGAATCGATACGACAAGGCCAAGACTTAAAGTTCCGCTCACTGTTTGTGTAATGTTCTCATAGCCCACGCCTAATGAACGCACTTCAAAAACACCGCAAACTCCCACAGCGATGCCGCCGATTGCAGGCCACCACATCCAGTGCACGGGAAGTTTTTCAAATCCGTCTTCGATTTTATAGATGAGTTTGGTGATCCCCGCAGAAAGGACTCCGTAGAGCGCGCCGGTTGCGAAATGAACGAGAACAGTGGGATAACCTGCGACGTGCACCGTATGCACGGGGAAAACGGGCGACGCCGGAAAAAGCACAGGACGCAGAATCCCTGCCGTGACGACGGCAAGCATCACGGGAATAAAAGAACGCGCTCTAAACTCAAAGAGTAATAATTCAATCGCCAGAAAAATCGCAGCAAGGGGAGATGCAAAGATTTCGGTCATGCCTGCAGCGGCGCCGCTGGCAAGCAAAATCTTCCGCTCGCTTTCAGAAGCGGGTAGAAGTTGCCCAAGCCATGAACCCAACGCCCCGCCCGTTGCGATGATGGGCCCCTCAGCACCATAAGGACCGCCCGTGCCAATCGAGAGAGCCGCCGAAATGGGTTTGAGGAATGTTATGCGTCTGGGAATGCGGCTTTCAGCAGTCAGAATTTTCTCCATCGCTTCAGGGATTCCATGGCCGCGAATACCCGGCGACCCGAACCGCGCCATGAGTCCCACGAGAAGCCCGCCGACAACAGGGATTGCAATGAGTAAATAACCCATGTGGCTTTGCCACGGTGTGGCGTCTGCAAGCGAGAAGCGACCAAAAAAGAAAAAATTGACACAAAGGTCGTTGAGGATGAGCAGCGTTTTTGCGATAATGACTGCAAGACCGCCTAGAGTGATGGCGAGCGTGCAGGTAATCCAAGCGCGCGGATAGCGGTTGTCGTACATTTTACGACAAACTCAAATTGCGAAGTATGCCGGAAAGACGGTTATTTCTTGGGCGCAAGCCCACCCATTCCGGTCTTCACATAGTTGCGTAGATGTGTGCCGACACCCACCATGTGCTTGCTGATGAGTTTGTTGAGTTC
>CAUJII010000049.1 GCA_963205035.1 Spirochaetota bacterium | reverse complement strand
TCTCGGTAGTTGGACTAACTATTCTCGGGGAATTGCTTGTTTCAGGGAGCACATCGATAGCAGAAAGAGCAAGAACAGCTAATAAGGGAGAGAAAATCCAAAACTTCATGCTCTTTTCCGACAGAAGGATTCAGTACGTCTATTAAAATAATGGATTGCATAGGGTATAATTGCCCTTTTGCTTGTCGCATTGTATCGAAGATGAAAATTGCATCTCTTCGAGAACATTTTAAGGAGTTCCAATGGCGAAATCAACGCATAGCATCAAAAAAGTAGGGGTTTTAGGCGCTTCAGGCAACATGGGCTCGCTCTCGGGCGGCATTTTTGCACAAGCAAACATCGAATGTATCTTTTTTGCGCGCACCCTGGATAAGGCAAAGGCAGGCCTCGAAGCCGCCGTCGGGCAAGCGCGTTCCGATGTTTTACGCCGATATATCCGCACGGTAAGTTATGACGAGCTCGAAAAAGAAATTCCCTCATGCGACTGGATTTTTGAAGGTCTCGCTGAAGATATGGCAATCAAAAACGAATTTTTTGCGAAAATTGAGAAATACAAAAAAGCCGACGCCATTGTGAGTACCGTTTCCTCGGGACTCTCTATCCGCAAAATGGGCGAAGGCCGCAGCGAAGAGTTCCGCAAAAATTTTATGGGCACTCACTTCTATAACCCACCGGGAAAGCTACCTGCCAACGAATTGATTTTCCACCCGGACGTTCCGAAAGAGACACGCAAATTCGTGTACGATTTTTGTGAAAAGGTCCTGCGCCGCGTGAACATCATCACAGAAGATACAGCCGCTTTTGCAGGCAACCGCATTGGTTTTCAGCTATTGAACGACGCAGCAATTTATGCCGAAAAACATGGCGTTGACAAAATCGACTACCTCTTGGGACCATACACAGGCCGTGCGCTCCCCCCTTTGGCAACCATCGACCTTGTGGGATTAGACGTCCATAAAGCGATTGTCGACAACGTCGTGCAGCACATCCAAGACGAACGTATTGATACGTATAAAATGCCAGCGTATATGCAGAAGATGATCGATGCAGGAATGCTCGGCCGCAAAGCGAAGGGCAAAGGGGGATATTTCAACCGCGACGCTGAAAAAAATAAGACAACCCTGCAAATCGCCGACTTAAGCTTCGCCGCAACGAAGAAAGAAAAAATTGACTGGGTGGAGAAAACAAAGCAATCCATCCAAGACGGGCTCTATTCCAAGGCCATCGAGCAGATTAAGAATGCTCCCGGCGAAGAAGGTAAAATTGTCCGCTACTTTATTTTGGGCTACGTTGCGTACAGCTTTGCACGCATCGGCGAAGTCACCCCCGAAGTCGACGGGATCCACGGCATCGACCGTGTGATGTCGTCTGGCTTCTCGTGGCTGCCACCCTCGGGCTGGGTCGACCTTTTTGGCGGAGTGAAAGCTACATGCGCACTCATCGAAAGCGCGGGACTTTCAGCACCCATTCAACTCAAGTCGATTAAAGACAAAGGCAAGATTTGCCGTGTCGCCGACGTGAGCAAGTTTTTAGTTGGGCGTTAGAGCTTAAGAGTATATTTTAAGGAGAAGACTATGGCAAAACAAAAACGGATTTACATTCTTGGCGGTTATCAAACCGACTTCGCACGCAACTGGTCTAAAGAGGGAAAAAATATCCAAGCGCTCATGAGCGAGGCGATGGACGGTTCGTTCAACGCTACACAAATCGACCCTAAAGACGTCGAATCCATCCACGTCGGCAACTTCGCAGGCGAGCTCTATGCAATGCAAGGGCATTTAGGAGCGATGACTGTGAATTATAGCGATGAGCTCCGGGGTGTTCCGACGAGCCGACACGAAGCCGCGTGTGCGTCGAGCGCAATCGCGGCTCTCATGGCGCGCACAGAAATCGAAGCCGGGCACTACGACCTTTCGCTCGTCTTGGGTGTAGAACTCATGAAATCCGTCGATTCAAAAACAGGCGGCGATTTCTTGGGAACTGCTGCATGGTACGATAAAGAAGCGAAGGGAGTGCAATTCCCATTCCCTAAACTCTTTGGCCGGTTGGGTTCGGTCTACGAAGAACTCTATGGTTTGAAATACGATTACTTAGCGGAAATTTCCGACATTAACTATGAAAACGCACGCAAGAACCCCGTCGCACAAACTCGCGATTGGTATATGAACAAGGCGCATGCACTGAGTCGAGGCAACTTCAATATGGAAGTCGGTGGAATTATCCACATCTCCGACTGCTCGCAGGTAACCGACGGAGCGGTTGGTTTATTCTTGGCCTCTGAGAAATATGCGAAGTCTTACGCGGAAAAGCACGGTTTGAAACTCAAGAATATCCCTTATATCATGGGGTGGGGACATACGACTGCCCCTATTCTCTTCGACGTCAAGACCGAAGAAGCGCAGAAAGCCAAGAAAGAAGGCCAGTATATCTTGCCACACACACGCAAGGCAATTACCGATGCGTATAGCCGCGCGGAGATTAAAGGTCCGAAAGACCTTGATCTCGTCGAAACACACGACTGCTTCACAACATCCGAATATGCAGCGATTGAGCATTTCGGACTCACAGCACCGGGCGAAGCGTATAAAGCGATTGAAAGCGGCGACATCCGTATCGGCGGCAAACTACCTTTTAACCCGTCAGGCGGACTCATTGGCGTGGGTCATCCTGTCGGAGCGACAGGAACGCGCCAGCTTCTCGATGCGTACAAACAGCTCACCGGAAACGCAGGTGAAACACAAGTTGAGAATGCGAAGATTGCGGCAACGCTCAACATCGGCGGTTCTGCAACGACAAACGTAGTTCACATCATCGGCGTAGACAAGGGTAAATAAATGCCGCTAAAAAATTCTCTAAAACTCGTCGAGGGCGTGCAAAAATTCTATGCACGCTTTGAAAAGCACTTGGCTGAAAAAGCGTTTAACGGCAAGAATATCTCGACGGATAAAATGGATGAAGATCAAGTCGCTAATTACGACTTGGCGTGGATCGCGGCCGAGATTTTTGCAATCCATGAAATGATTGCTTACCCGGAAAAGGTCGGCAAGAGTGCGGGCAGCATCGAAGAGAATCTTTCGCTTTTTTTTATCGCAGACGCTCTGCACGATATTTTGAATCGACTGCGCTCGGCGGCCCACGGGCTGGGAGTTTCAGGCGAAGAGTTCGAGAGAGAAATTCAAGCGAAAGCTCTTTTTGATTTTATTCACGAATATAGCTCCGAAAAATTTGCTAAGAAAATAACCGACCAACTTTCAGACAACAAGAATTTTGGCGATTATGGCTTAACCGACGACCAAGCGATGATGGCAGACACCTTTCGCAAATTTGCAGAAGGCCAAGTTAAGCCCATCGCAGAAAAAGTCCATCGCGGTGATTTGACAATCCCTGATTCGGTTATCGACGGTCTTTCCGAGATGGGTTGCTTTGGGCTTTCGATTGCCGATACCTATGGTGGCTTTCAAAGCGAGACAGCGCCCGACCACACCTCGATGGCGGTTGTGACAGAAGAACTTTCGCGTGGGAGCGTCGGCGTTGCCGGCAGTCTCATCACACGGCCGGAAATTGTCGCAAAAGCAATTTCCGCAGGCGGCACCGAAGAACAGAAACAAAAGTGGCTCCCCCTCTTAGCATCGGGAGAAAAAAAATGTGCGGTTGCCGTGACGGAGCCTGACTTTGGTTCGGATGTGGCCGGAATGAAAGTTGCTGCGGTGAAAGTCGACGGTGGCTGGAAAATCAACGGCGTCAAGACTTGGTGCACGTTTGCCGGCATGGCAGACGTCATGCTCGTTCTTGTCCGCACAAACCCCGATATGAGTCTCAAGCACAAAGGTCTTTCGATCTTATTGGCCGAGAAGCCCCCTACCCGTGAGCATGAATTTGATCACACGCAGAAAGAAGGTGGACGCGTTCACGGCAAGGCGATTTCGACAATCGGTTATCGGGGCATGCACTCTTATGAGGTTGTCTTTGAGGACTATTTTGTGCCCGATGAAAATTTGGTTGGTGGAGAAGCGGGTTTAGGAAAAGGTTTTTATTTACAGATGGCAGGCTTCGCCGGTGGGCGTCTGCAAACAGCGGCTCGTGCCACAGGCGTCATGCAGGCAGCGATTGAGAAAGCGCTACAATACGCAATCGATAGAAAAATTTTTGGTAAGCCTGTGATCCATTATGGGATCAACCACCATAAGGTCGCCAAGATGTGCGCCATTACACAAGCCGTGCGGCAAATGACGTATAAATCCGCCAGACTCATGGACAAGCATGAAGGCGCAATGGAAGCCTCTCTCGTAAAATTTTATGCTTGCCGCATCGCTGAATGGGTCACGCGTGAAGCATTACAGATACACGGCGGGATGGGGTACGCAGAGGAATACGAAGTCTCACGCCTCTTCGTCGACGCCCGCGTTTTCAGTATTTTTGAAGGAGCTGAAGAAGTGCTCGCGTTGCGCGTCATTGCACGCGAGCTTTTGTCGCGCGCCATGGGCCTCAAAGCCAGCTAAGCAAATTCTGTGACTCTACGCACAAAACTCTTCTTGTTGGCTTCAAGTCTTCTGCTTATCGGATGCGTAAAAAAGATGCGGAGCGACGTCGATAAAGCATTGGTCGATCAAGTTGTTTCAGAATTTGCCGTGGAGCGCTTCACTTGGTATCTGAGAGGTGGCGAGCCGAAAACAAACCGCGAGATCTTAGACAAAGTTTTGGAGCGACATAATGTAAGGTTTGGCGTATTTGCGCCAGCGTTTGAACGCTTTGACGGCGCGGTTTTCAATCGAGTGCTGGGCACTCTGCCCGCAGCACAAAAGATACCGCGCACCCCCCGGCGCAGTTTTTAATCGAGTGCTGGGCACTCTGCCCGCAGCACAAAAGATACCGCGCCCCTACCCCCACCCCCTCGTTAAAGGGGGACGAACTATTGATTCTTACTTTTTGAGTGTGTCGCTGCCCGTAGGAGCGGTTGCTGCAGCTTCGCGCTTCTTACGTGCGTCTTCACGAGTTTTCTTAACATGTTCTTTGATGTCAAACTCTTTGTTTGTTTCGATGCGGTATTTTTGCGTCGCCTGTTTCATGAGAGTCTGCTGTTTTTCCATCGCAGCTTTCATAACCATCTGCCCTTTAATCATCTCGAGTCCTTGGTCAACAGGTACGGTCCGCAAGCGAGCATCTTTGCTCTTTGCGTCTTGCCATGCCGCATAAGCCTCGGCGTCGCTGATTTTTATATCTTGTAGCTTCAACTGATCAAAGAGATACATATTCGCAAGAAAGTATTTTTCTAAGAAAGCGAGTTTTGCTTTCACATCGGGACGTTTTGCAAACCCATCTTTTTGCGCTTCAATATTCAAGACGAGCATATCTTTATATTGCTCTGCAAACAAATCTTTGCCTAAACTCTTAAACATCTCGGCAAGTTGTGGATTTCCAGAACGGTCGGGGTCTTCTAACAGTTGGTGGAATTCCTCTTCGGGAATAAAACGACCCATGCGTTGCTGCAACTGATCTTTCATCAAGACGCCGAACCCGCTGTACGCTTCGTCGAGTTGCTTCAAGGTAGTGCTCTTCCCTTCGATTTTCCAAATCCACGGGCTCTTGTCGCTGCGGCAAGCAACTGCGATTAGCGCTGAAACCGCCAGCGCAATGTAAAACTTTTTTTTCTTCATGTATTCTCCCATTTCATGATTCGGGTTTTTGCCCGCTTCCTGGTAAAGTTATTTTGATAGCAACACTTCACCAATGGAACACGCGGAAAAGCAAAACTCTGTGCTCTCTGTGTAGAAATAGAAATCTGCCGCAGCAAAAGGAATGGTGCTCTGGAAGAAAATGGCAATGTGGCGAACAAGTAAGGGACGGGTGGGAATAGAAACCTTAAAACCACTTGTTATCGGTATCGAAAGGCTCAGCTTGAAAAGCTCTGTGGGAATTTACCCAACGGAAAAACAAAAGCTCCAAAACCTCTTTATTTCGGCGACACTGACGCTAAAAAATCGGCCGATCGATATAGATACCATGGCTTCTTCGGTTGACTACGATGCGCTGTGCGACAAAATTCGTGAAACAGTCAAGAAGCGCCACTACGAACTCATTGAAAACCTGGCGCTCACAATCGCCGTTACACTGAAAGACGCATCCCAAGCAAATGCCGTCAAGGTACGCATTGACAAACCACTCGCTGCGAAAAAGAACTGTGCTGAAAGCATCTATACCATTGTTGAAGTGTAGCAGGAAGAATAGTTACTCCGCTTCGATTGCACCGCTTTCACCCAAGAGTTTTTCCCGAAAATACTTCACGGCGTTTTGAGCGGTCTTGCGCCGCTCTTCGGCAAGAGCTACCACATCGCCTTCGGTAAATAGAAACATATCTTTTTCGTTTTGCAGCAAATGGAAAAGCGCAAACGTGCCATGAGGGACTGCCTTCTTATTCGTCAGATTCACAGAAAATGCAGTATCTGCGCTGATGCGATCGGCAAAATAAACAGGATCAAAATAACGGAGGTTCTCTTTAATTTGCTGTTTTACTTTCTTGCTCCCCTTCGCCGCATGGTTGATTTCACGCGCATAGTCTGCCTCCGATAAATTCTGCGTATGCTCCAAATTCAAGAATGCGGGGTTGTCGAGAAAGAATGCATCGCCGCGCTGCATAAACGCGGCAACAAAAAGCGCTTGAGCGGCCCCCACTCCTTGACCGATGACACCGATGCGCGATGTGTCGACTTCCTTTCGTAAGCGTGCCGCCTCAAGCGAACGGTATGCGTCGAGATAAATTTTAGTCGAGTAATAATCGTTTGGTTCGAGAAGTCTCTCGCCAAAGTATCCGTAGCTTTGTTCTTCTTCTTTTTTTACGTTGGGTGCGGAAGTACTCTCTTGCTTTTTCTTGGGTTTCGGCGCTTCATGCCCACGCATACGGACGACCATTTGTGCAATGCCCGCATTCATTAGCCCTTTGTACACGGCATTCTCGGCGCCATAGTCGGGAAAGATGACAACCAGTGGGGGTTTACCAACCAACTTTCGCGGAATGACGAACTGCGCCTGTAAATGATATTTATCCGCGCCCTGGAAATCCATAGCTATGTTCTGTTCGGTCAATAACTTCGCGCTCACCTTTTTTTTTGTCTGAACATCTAAAGGGATTTTCTTGAGCTTTGCAATTTGTGCGTTCCAAAATTTCTCTATATCTTTGGGAGTGTGCGAGATATCGGCCTCGCTGCTGAAGCATTCGTCAAAAAGAGCCATCCGTTCACAGTGGAAACTTTTGCAGGCGCGTACATACTTTTGTGGGATATTGAGGCGGCCTATTTTGTTGGGGGAGAACGTACGTGTAGATTTCGTGTCTCGCGCTTGTATATTGTTACGGATAGTCCCACCTTTCGTGCGGCAGGAAGCTGATGAAAGCAAACGATCGGATGGCGGGGAGGGAGAGTTCGTTAATCGCGGTGATGGGGATGCTTCTCCAGCGTTTTATGCCTTTCCAAAACAGCATCTCTGCGGTCACTCGGCGGCAGCTATGGAAATCCGTAGCAAAGTAGCGCAGGTAAATATGAAGTGCGAGGCGTATAAACGCGGAGACAGTCACACCCAAACTCAACGCAGCCATCCGCACAAGCAGCATATCCTCCCCATAAAAACATACCAAATGCCGATGGTTTACCTCAGCCACAGAATCCTCTCGGCTACCCTCTATATTCAAAATCTTTTGGATAGACCCACGATTGCGCAAATGACTTCGTTCGGCCAGCTCCAAGACACAAAACCGTGTCACGGTGGAGTAAGTCTTGTGGTGAGTT
>CAUJII010000048.1 GCA_963205035.1 Spirochaetota bacterium | reverse complement strand
AGCATAAGCCAACGGATTACTATGCTATCACAAAGCGGCGCTTCGTGTGGCAGAAGGGAAAATTTGTTCCCCGATAGGTCAAATTGCGCGCCTTTGAATCTTGACTTGGGCGCTTAGAACTCGCTGGTACGATTTTTTCTGCGCTAAACCCTGCCCCCAACCTTTCGGGCAGTCCAGGTTTTCCATAATTCATCCTTCTCTTTTTCCTCTAATCCCCAATCTGTTCTCTCCGAGCGCAAGCGCTCCGCCAAAAAATGCAAAACCATCGCCGCAGTCACCGAAATGTTGTAGCTCTCCGTAAATCCCAACATCGGCAGAGCAATCAGCTCATCTGCATTTTCCATCGCCCAATCGCTGAGTCCCCAGTGTTCACTGCCCAGCGCAACGGCGTATTTTTTCGTGATGTCGAGTGTGCGTAGCGAGTCGGATTTACCCCTGGGGCTCGTTGCCAAAATCGAATAACCGGCGGCCTTGAGGCTTTCATACGCCTTTTTCGTACTTTGAGGCACTCCTTCGGGCTTCACACGAAAATCCTTAATGGCTACAAAGTTTTCGCGGTAGCGATGGATTGTGAGCCAGTGCGCGGCATGCCCCGACACTTTGGAATGCACTTCAAACTTGTGGCGATTCTCCGCAACGTGGATGTCTTGAATGCCCAAACCATCGGCCGTTCGTAGAACAGCGTTCGCGTTTAACGGATCAAAAATATCTTCGAGGAGCACCGTGATGCGTCGAGTGCGGTTACCCAGAACCTTTGAAATGCGCTCTCTGCGGCGATGGGTGAGGTATCGCGTGGTGTCCATGAAACTCGGCCATGCCGGGAACGCTACTCAGAGAAGCGAGCGATAACAAATTGGCGACGCGACTGCGTTTCTCGGTGTGGCTTCTAACTCAAGGAACACTATGAATGACACGGGCACAAAAATTCGGATTTATTTCGTTACGCTATGTACCGCACTCTATGCGGCCACGGCGTCGGTTGCCATCTCATTCCAACAAATCTTCTACGCTTTAGCACTCATCCTTTGGCTTGTTTCATTCGTCATGCTCAGAAAGAGCGGAACGGCACTCCCCCGCCTTCAGTGGCGAACCTATTATTTGCTTCCACTCTTTTGGGCGCTCTGGAGAATTATCCATGTTCTGATTTCCGAACGTCCGATTGAGGAACTCATCCAAGCGCGCGAGCTATGGCTAATCCTCATGCTGCCTCTTCTCGCCGATATTGTCGCAGCTCTCCAGTTTTCGCGAGCAAAAACTCAGGAGGTCCGTTTCCTGGGACTTCCCCCCCTCTTTTTTGTCTTGCTCTTCCTCGTCGGCGCGGGCGCCCTCGTCGGGCTCTTCAATACGGTACAATTTCTCATGCAAGGCGCTAACCTTCTCTTTTACCGGGCGGAAGGGCTAAATAACAATAACGCGCTGACCTACTCCGGCACGGCGGCGCTTACGCTAACGATGTCCGTAGGCTTTCTATTTACCGCACGAAAATGGCGCGAGAGACCGCGCTATCTTATGCCGGTGCTTTGGATCGCAGTTCTGCTTCTAATCGCTGCTTTTATCCTCGCACGCTCGCGCGGGGGATTCATCGCATTCCTCATTCTCGGTGGCTTCATGAGTCTTCTTCTCCTGCGCAAAAAGGCTATATTTGCATGGCTTGCTCTGGCCGTCTTAGCATTGGGGGTGTGGTTTTCTTCTGCGTCGCTGCGTACCGTTTTTACACAAGCGTTACCGAAACCAGGCCACCATACGGGGACGTTTGAACAGCGACTCGACATGTGGCAAGGCGCGTGGGGGATGATAAAAGCCAAACCCCTGGTCGGCTATGGTGACGCAGGCTTTCCCCTGCACTATCCGGCATTTCGAGTCGAGGGAGCGTATGAGCAAGCGTTCCATCCCAGCCACGTCCACAACGACTTACTGAACACCTGGGTTCTCTACGGCTCCGTGGGACTAGCTATCTTCGTCTTATTTTTCCTCTGGCCTCTGTGGGATTACCTCCGCATGCCGAGCGCAATACGCGAGCACGAACTTTGGCCGCTTTTTGTGGCAGCGCTTGCGAGTATTTGGTTTATGGTCTTCATGGGACTGTCTCAGTGCCACTTCACAGACGAAGAGGTGCAGTCGCTCCTTTGGCTGTGCGTTGGAGTTTTTTATGGCGTGCGCGATAGGATTTTGGCGGATACCGTGCCTCACGAATAGTTACTCGCCCCCGGCGAATAGTTACTCGCCCCGCGAATAGTTACTCGCCCCCTGCGAATAGTTATTCGCCCCGCGAATAGTTACTCGCCCCTCGCGAATAGTTACTCGCCCTGCGAATAGTTAATCGCCCCCTGCGAATAGTTACTCGCCCCCTGCGAATAGTTACTCGCCCTCGCGAATAGTTACTCGCCCTCACGAATAGTTACTCGCTACCGCAGAAAAATATCGCGTCCCAAATACTTGCTATATTCCGACCACGCCAAATCGCCACCTTGCGCATCGGCGTTCTTCTGTAATTCTCGAAAAATAAATTGCGTCGCATCGATTGCATCGACCGCGTGGACTAAGTATGCCTCGAGAAAGCGCGGTTCTTCAATCGCCCCCCAAATCCGCTTGCCCTGGTGCGCAAGAACGATGTGCTCCAATTTGGCGCGCGTCAGTGCGTGCATCTTGACATGCGCGAGTTTGTCGCGTAGCCGCTCATAAGAGAGCAAAGTGTGTCCTTTGAGTTTGCCGGCTTCGGAATGCTCGTACTGACTCAATAGAAAATTGTATTCATCCACCTTACCGATGTCGTGCAGGAATGCTCCCGCTAAAATTAAATCTTTATCGATATAGGTATAAGTCTTTGAGAGTTGCAGGGCTGTCCGCATGACATTGAGCGTATGTTCCATAAGTCCACCGATATACGCATGGTGGACTTGTCTCGATGCGGGAGCTTCCAAGAAAAGCCGCATGAATGCCTTGTCTTTAAGAAAGAGTAAGCAAATCTCGCGCAATTCATTCGATGCAATCGATTGGATGAGTTCGCGCATCGCAGCGTACATCTGCCGACGGTTCTGTGGAGTACGCGCCCAAAAGCGGCTTAGCTCTTCGCTTCCGCTACCCGGCTCAATTTTGAGGAGCTTGAGCTGTTTCACGCCTTGGAATTCTTCGACAATCCCTTGAATGCGGATGACCTTGCCGGGTTTTGCCAGAGCGGAAATCGTCTTGAGTTCCATGGGAGAGGCAAAAAAAATCGCAGGCATGTGTCCTGAAGCATCGGCCAGCATGAGCCGCAAGAAAGGCTTATTATTTTTTGCCTTCTGCAAGAAGGCGCGGCGCACGAGAAACGTCCCTTCGTCCAAGAGACCATTTTGCAAGTCTCGAATAAAAGGAGTACGCTCTGTAGAAAAACTCATGCCCGCCTCGCAAGAGATTGCGCTATAAAAAAAAGTAAGAAACCGACAGCAAGATTAGAAAAGAGGTATGCCGCTGGAACCCACAACGGCTCACGTTCGGCAAGGCTATACGTATCCAACACCATCGAGCTAAAAGTTGTAAGCCCCCCTAAGAAACCTGCAAGCGCAAGATCGTTGTAGGGCGTGGGAATCACTTGTTTTTCGTAGATCAATACAGAAAGGGCACCTATGAGGAGAGCACCCAAAAGGTTAGCCGCCAGCGTGCCGTAGGGATATGCGCCCCACAAATGTTGCGTCAGCTTTGTCAGCATAAAGCGCGTTACGCTTCCCAATCCACCGCCCACAAAGACCAAGCTGACTGAAACAAAATTCATTTTATGAACTCAGCCCGCCTCGCAAGAAAATGTGCGGGGCCTAAGATAGTGTCGGCGCGCGAAGGCTCCCGGTGCTCGGGATAATCCGTCATGAAGTGAAGCCCCCGACTTTCCTTGCGCTGAAGCGCCGAGCGAATCGTAAGCTGTGCAACCAACGCCAAGTTACGCAGTTCGAGCAAGTCTCTCGATATTTTTGTCCGGTTATAGAAATCGATAATTTCCCCATAGATGACGTCGATTCGTCTGAGCGCTCGTTCGAGACGCAGCGTTGAGCGTACGATTCCGACGTAGTCCCACATGAGCGAGCGAATTTCTTTGAAGTCGTGGCTGACGAGCACCCACTCTTCGGGATTCTTTGTGTTCGTGTGATCCCAAAGTGTCAGCGCAGCTTGGAGAGAACGCGTTTGGAGAACCTCAGTCTCATTAAGATTTTGTGCGATGTGGACGAGTGCACGTTCTGCAAACACAATCCCTTCGAGCAGAGAGTTCGACGCCAAGCGGTTGCCTCCGTGCACGCCTGTCGACGCCACCTCGCCGATTGCATAGAGACGCGCTAAGTCGGTTTGGCCATCGTAATCGACCATCACTCCACCGCAGGTATAATGCACTGCCGGCAAAACCGGTATCGGCTCTTGGGTCATGTCGATGTTGTACTCGTCTTTGAGCGTGCCGTAGATGAGCGGAAAATGCTCTTGAATAAACGCCGCGTCGCAGTGCGAAATATCGAGCCACACATAATCGAGGCCGTCGCGTTTGAGTTCTGCGTCAATCGCACGCGCTACAATGTCGCGGGGCGCCAAGTCCAGCATCTCGTGGTAGTCCTGCATGAAAGCACGGCCCGTCTTCGGATTTTTTAGGATTGCTCCCTCACCACGCATCGCTTCGGTGATGAGAAATGTCGGGGTGCCGGGCGGTTTCTTGCCGCGGATCGCCAATGCGGTCGGATGGAACTGAAAGAATTCCATATTGCGGATGCGGCAACCGGCGCGGTAAGCAAGAGCAATCCCATCGCCTGTGGAGACCGGAGGATTCGTCGTCAAAGGATAGACGCGGCCCGCGCCTCCCGTCGCGAGAATGGTGAAATCCGCAGGGAAGAGTTCAATTTGGTTGGATTTTTCGTCCAAGACATAAGCCCCCAAGACCGTCTTGGAATTCTCACGATTTTTCAGATGATGCTCGGTTGCGAGTTCCACAACGCAATAGTTAGTCAAAAGGCGGATGTTCTGCTCTTTTGCGACCCGATCGAGTAAAAAAGATTCGACAGAGCGGCCCGTATGGTCGTGCGCATGCAAAACTCGATGCTCGCCATGCCCTCCCTCGCGACCAAAGTGGAGCTTACCCGCGCCATCGCGCGTAAAGGGCATCCCCATATCGATGAGTTCTTGGACACGCTTTATCCCGTCGCGCACCAAAATATCGACGGCCGTCTCGTCGCAAAGGCCCGCACCCGCAACAAGCGTATCGACCTTGTGCTTCTCGGGGTTATCCCACGCGCCGAGAGCTGCGGCTATCCCACCTTGTGCATACGTCGTCGCAGCGTTATCGACTTTATCCTTCGTGACGATGGTGACACTGCCGTGTTTGGCAGCTTTCAGGGCAAAGAAAAGGCCTGCAATGCCTGAGCCAATCACCAGAAAATGGGGGCTGTCGGTACTTTTCACGGGACAGACTGATTCATGAAAATGCGTCAGTGCGACTATTGATTTCCGTAACGCACCCCTTCAAAACAGAAGATTCCACTGCAAGCGGTAGCGCTCACCGCTCGTTCGTCCCGTCGCGGCACTCTCTAAAACATGGTGCGTGGCATCGACCGTCAGCTTATTCCGGTGCCCGTCAAAAAAATAGTTAATCGCCGCCGTGTACTCGCGTTGGCCGTCACTCGGTTTCGAGGTGTCCGTATCGAGCAGAGCAAAACGCGCCGCAAGTTCGAGCCCACGAGGCATCCAGTCAAAAACCGCGTGTGGGAAATATCCCATTTGAACGAGGACACCGGCCATTTCGGTGAGTTGGGGCCACGGAGTGCCTAACTGCGTTGTGTCTTCTACCCGCTTGAAGTGCCCTTCGCTCTTGAAGTAAATCCCACGGTAAAGCGAACGTACTTCAAAAACACCCTGATCCACTCTAAACTGTCCCGCACTCAAAGGCGGTACGGTCGCACTTCCGGAAAGACTCGGGTAGAGCGGCAGAGCGCGGCAACTGTCGTTCGCCGATTTGAACGCAGTGCATTGGCTCTTGTTCGTCGCGGCAGCAAATGCAAAATTCAACTGCCAAGCGTTTGAAATTTTGTAGTCGCTCTGGTTAAAGGGTATCGGCTCGCCGATTGCATTCCACTGAATCCTCGCCGCGTACAGAAGGTTTGTATCATCATTCATCGGTATGCCAATTCCACGGCCGGTGAAAACTCCCACAGAGTAATTGAGATCCGCAAAGCTCTTCTCAAAAAGACGCCCCAAGAGTTGAACTCCCTGCTGCCTGTCCAAAGTGAACGCGCTATGGAGAAGCGAGCGATCGACAAATTGCTGCTTTGCGGAGGACGCGAGAGTTTCGTCGTTAAAAAGAACTTTGCCGCGCCCAATACGAACCGTTGCCGCTTTGAAGCGAGCCACATCGACAGAGAAATCGGTGAGCATGGGCTCCATCCAGTCGTATTGAAACTTGAACTTCAGCCAGGGTTTGTAGAGGTGACCGTCGAGTTTGAGCCGCGCACGACGCAGCAAAAAAGAAGGAGTGTTTGATTTCAAATCTGTCGCTGTCTTTGGATCTTGGTCAAAAGGCGTCACCGCACGCAGTTGCAGGTGGTTCAGCATACTCGCCTCGAACCGCTCGCCAGAAGAGAATGTCAGCCCCTTGTCTGAGTAGGTTGTCGCTGCAGTTTGTAGTTCGTCTGAGGACGCGTCTTTCGTCTCTGTTTTTTCTGGCACATCCTTAGCCTCAAGCGCCGGATCCTTACTCGTAGTATTTATCTGCGCTTCGGTTGCGCCTTCTTGTGGCGCTGGTACCGCTTTCGCTCCCCAAAGCTCGATACAAAAAACAAAGAAAAAAATAAGCGCATTCCCCCGCTGAGGAGTAACTATTCTCATCGAATTTCCATCGCTCCTTTCACAAACAAGATTAGTTCATTTTTCAAGCAGGATGCAAGTCGCGACCCCGAAGAAGAAGACTTTCGACGCTTTATGTTTAAAGCCCGCCGCTTCCGCTTCATTGCGTAAATCCGTCGAAGTCACAAAACGCGAAACCGACTCGGGCAAATAATCGTATGCCTGTCTGTCGCGGCTAATTATACCGCCGATCACGGGGAGTAATCGCTGGAAATACAAATTGAATGCCCAAGACACAACTTTTTGATCCATCGGAGTAAATTCGAGAACGGCGAGAACTCCACCGGGCTTAAGCACACGGTAAATTTCCGCGAATGCGCGCGGCCGCTCTTGCACATTGCGTATACCAAACGCAATCATGGCATGCGTGCAGAGCGTACTCTTCAACGGCAACTCTTCACCGAATGCTTCGAGATAATAAAGCCTTGAAAGAGCATAACGGAGTTTTGCCCTCGCGCGCAAGAGCATTTCTTTTGATGGGTCAACACCGAAGACCGCAAGCGCACCGCGCCGTGCCGCCTCGAGAGAGACATCCCCCGTGCCGCAAGCTAAGTCGAGAAAAATAGATTTTTCGTCGACCTTCAGAAGATCGATGGTCTTTCGTCGCCACGATCTGTCGACGCCCAACGAAAGCAGATGGTTCAAAAGATCGTACGTGGGTGCGATGCGGTTGAACATACCGCGGACAGTCGCACGCTTTTCGTCGGGAGAACCTTCAAACCCCTTCGGCTCGGTTGTATTTGCCACAGATGGCATTGCATGAACAAGAAACGCGGTGTCATCCGAGTTTAAGCGCGTCCCTCGTGTATGGGGTGCGAGAAAAATCGATTTCCGGTCTAAACTCTTTTACATCCCGTCTCGCAACCGAATAGTTACTCGCTCTATGAACTTTCCCTTCGACAAACCGCTACCTGAGTTCCTGACGTTCCTCGTCGAAATCTATCCCACGCTCGAATATCCCGAGGCATCCATTCCGGCCGTCGCACGCAAGGCGAGTGCAGGTTATGCAATCCAACAATTTTTTCCCCATCTCTTGGACGACTTTAGCGCACGCGGTGGTGCATACGCCTACGCCATCTCCGAACCCGGCTGGAAAGGCTCGCCACTCAACATCAAGAGCACGCTCACCGCAACAAACGATGGCGCGCAGAGGATTTCCATCGAAAAATCGTTCATCCCCGAAGCCGAACGGAGTATTTTTGTTGTTCGCTTTGAAGATGCCTTCGCGCTCGTTCTGTTAGATACAGACCTCTACCGTGCAGCGCGGGTCAAACGTACAGGCGCAGAGGCTTCTTACCGCATAGACGCTAAGACCATACTCGGACATTACTCCGCTCAGTTTGCGTTAGAGCACCAGAAGCTCCAATTCAAGAGCGTGAGCAAAAGGCAAATGCTCTCGTTAGGGCGTGCGGTCCTCTACCGCGAGCTCGTGGGCTATGCACTCGTGGCTGGTGCGCATGCGCAGACTCTCCATGTGGATTTATCCCTCAAGCAAAAAATGGATGCGTTATGCGCAGCTCTCTCAGAAGAACCCTCAAAAGATGATGCGGCGGCGGCAAAAGAAATCTTGAGCGCATCGCTCCCACTGATTTTGCGAGAACCAAACCCGCACGGTTTTTGGGTTTGGGCAGAGAAGATGTTTGCGGTTTGAGAATGTGCGTGCGTTACGGATACCTCCACCTTTCGTGTGGCAGGAAGCTGATGAACGCGAACGATCGGATGGTGGGGAGGGAGAGTTCGTTCAGCGCCGTGATGGGGATGGCTCTCCAGCGTTTTATACCTTTCCAAAACAACATCTCTGCAGTCACTCGCCGCGTGCTATGGAAATCCGTAGCAAAGTAGCGCAGGTAGATATGAAGTGCGAGACGTATAAACGCAGAAACAGTTACACCCAAACGCAACGCAGCCATCCGCACAAGCAGAATATCCTCCCCATAAAAACATACCAAATGCCGATGATTTACCTCAGCCACAGAATCCTCTCGGCTACCCTCTATATTCAAAATCTTTTGGATAGACCCACGATTGCGCAAATGACTTCGTTCGGCCAGCTCCAAGACACAAAACCGTGTCACGGTGGAGTAAGTCTTGTGGTGAGTT
>CAUJII010000047.1 GCA_963205035.1 Spirochaetota bacterium | reverse complement strand
GCTACACCGTTGAATTCGTTTTTCAGCATGTAGTTATTGAGTGTCCATTCGAGACGAGCTGGAATTTCAGAGCGATCGTAAGTCTGACTTAAATGCAAATCGCGCACTTCGTGTCGGAGAGCCGCCATAAAAGCGTCGCCGGGATCGAATTTTTCTGTGCGGTAGTTCTGATCGTGCTCTTCCCACAGCGGGGTGTTTTCAAACGTGCGGTATTCCGAATGCGCAATGAGATAGCGGATCGGGTATTTTTTTGCCAACGCACGCACGATAAACGCGTTCGCCTTGACCTGAGCCATCGTCATCGCATCTTTATTGAGTCCCACATTTTCAATCCCCACCGCGTGGCGATTCAATCCAATCGTGTGCCTCCCGATATGGTTTTCTGGCATGAGGCGATAAATGGTGCCGTCTTTATCGACCAAGAAATGGACTGCAATGTTTGCAAGACCAGCCTTCTTGAGTTTCGAGCGCCCCTTCTCCATCTCTTCTTTATTCATGTATTCAAACGACGCCTCGAGGGTGTCGATTGCCGTGTAGTGAGAAACGACCATCACCGGTAGCATTTCGAGCGAGTCTTGCTTTATGCGGTAGTGCGACTCGACATACTTTAAGGTTTCTTGCGCGCGCCAAGGCGAGAAAGAAAGAAAACGGTTGCGGATGGGGTCTGAGCTACACTTCAGGGCAAAAAGCGAAAGCGGCACAAGAAGAATTTTCTTCATTGTTCTTTCTTAATGATTGACGTCAGTTTTTCAAGCACAGTGTCGCGGCCCTGCACAAAATCCTGCGCTGTTTCGTAGAGCTTGATATCGACCGGTAAACCTTCTCCTTTTTTTTGTCCCGGGAGAGTTGGATCAAAATCGACGCGAATCAGCGGTATTTCAAAAAACACTCCAGAGTTTGGGAGTTTGTAACTCACGAGAATTTCCGCAGAATGCCCGTCCCCTGGGCTGCCGCTTTCTTCGCCCACAAGGATTGCGTTGGAGTTACCGAGTTTAACGAGCCGCGCAAAGTTGACAGCCGCTGAGTAGGTGTTCTTCGAGGTGAGGATATAGATTTTCTTGAATCGATGTGCGTGAGGAAACGGAAAAATTTCCAAAAAGCGAGCATTCTTCTTTCGCGTCGGGAAATAATCGCCCTGCCTCGTATCAGCGAAAGACGTTTCAAGGTGCGACTCCGTTTCGCTGAGAAGCTTTTCTGTCGCTTCAAGAGAGTTGATTGAAGTAACGTATTGTCTGTAAGGCAGAAGCCGCGCCCGACTGCGGCTGCGGTTTCTGTCTTGGACAACGCGGTCGATGAACCATGCAGATGCGGCGGCAGAAAAAAGCATGACGCCTCCACGGTTGGCGCGCAGATCTAAGATGAGATATTCCGCGTTCAAATCGCCGGCCTCTTTCAAGAAGCCATTGAGTGCGCGGTTCCATTGATCGATCGAATCTAATTCTGTGCCACGCGGCATGAACGAGTTAATCGCGAGATAGCTCGTCTTGAGTTTTTTGTTAAATAGCTTAAAAAGAATATCTTTTCGCCGTGGATCTTTCGACGACACGCGGGCAATAGCAAGGGGCGGCTTGCTTCTGTCGATGCGGAGAGTCGTTCGCTGTATTTTGTTCTCTGATTTGAAAACAATGCGCCATTCGGATGTGTCGCCTTTTACAATATAATAAAGAAAAGAGAACGAATCGCTCAATCGGGTGTCTTGCCACCGCCTGTCTTTATTTTGAAGCGAGAAGACATTAGAAAACTCTTTCCAGATTTCAGGCACTGCCTGACCGTTAAGCTCCAAGAGCTCGCTGCCAAACGGAATTCCTTGCGCATCAGAATCGAAATAAGCGCGCCCATTAAAGAATTGCAGCGGGAAGGGGAAAAAGGCATACTTCAAGGCTAAGTCTTCGATAAGCTTCGTCGAGAGCGCAAGACCTGTGTGGTCGACTTTCAGATTTCGATAGTATTTAAGAATTTCGGCGATAAATTCGCGCGTGCTCCAATGCACCTTTTCGTGAAAAATATCCGCTCCTTCGCCAGGCGGAATTTGAGCAAACGCGCTCGCATGCGCTTGAGCGAAGACTTTCTGCATGATTCGGAAATCGGTTGTCGCTTCGCTGCGGCTCAACCCTTTCTTAAAGGACGCTTCACCGTGCGCCGCAGAAAGTAGAAAGATATTTACAAAAACGAAAGTAGTTATTCGCTTAAATTTGAAAAGATAATGTCTCATGGTGCGCTTAGACGAAAGAGAGATGAATACCACAGCATCTCATGCCGACAACAATCTTTCTAACGTCAAGCAAGAACACGCTTCAATCGACTGCCTAAATGGACCATCAGCTCGTAAGAAAAACTTTGCGAAAGCTCGCCCCAGAGTTCGAGCGATGGCACACCCTCGCCCAAGAGCGTCACAGCGGAAGCGCCATCAAAATTACCGAGCATGATTTGGTCCATCGTTACACGGCCGCGCAGAGGGTAAGGGCCGAAGCTCACTCGGTTAGAAAGTGCACGAGGTATCCCATCTGCATAACCTAAAGGGAGCACCGCAACCGTTTCACTCTCACTCTCAACGTGATAGAGCGACGCGTAAGAAATCCCATCGCCTTTCTTGAGAACTCGAACGCTGATTGGCTGCGCGACGAGACGCAGCGAAGGGCGAACCCCGAACTCGCTGCTCAACCGGATGCGGTCGTCTTCACTCTGGTAGTAGCCATAAAACAAAATCCCGGGGCGCACCATGCCGTGGTGGGTTTCGGGAAAAAATGCGGCGGCGTAAGAGTTTGCTGCGTGCAAGATCACATCCTCGCGGCAGAGCGACAGTCGTTCAATAATTGTCGTAGCTTCTCTTAAGAAAAGTGTATTGTGCGCAAGGGTCTTCTCTTTCGCTTCGGGCCCCGAGTGCGGAAAATGGGTGAAAATTCCCGTGACGCGAAGCGATGGGGCGTTCAGCAGAAGTGCGACGAGCGACGAAAAATCTTCAGAGCGTACACCGATGCGGCCCATACCGAGGTCGAGCTTCAGATGGATGTCGAGTTTTCGATTCCCTACCGCGTCTTGAAGCGCCGCAATCTGCCAAAGATCGGTGATGGATGGAGTAATACCATATTCTACGATTTCTTTCGTGTTAGCGGGGAAAAATCCACCCAACAGTAAAATCGGTTTCTGCCAACCCAGCCTCCTGAGCTCTATCGCTTCAAGGCAGTTGGCGACTCCCAAAAAATCGACGGGAGCGTTTTGAAAAAAAGGAAAAAGTGTTTCGATACCGCAACCATAGGCGTTGGCTTTGACGGGCAACAAGATGCGGCTTTGCGGTGCGCGCTTTTTGAAAAAGTTGAGGTTGTGCAACAGCGCGTCTTTCTGAATTTGTAACTGCGGTGAAGGCGAGAGTTCGTGGGGCTTCATTTAAGTACGACGCGCTTGAAAAAATTGCCGCAGGAGCGAGGCGGCATCCCACTCTTCGCTATGGTGCCTGTAAAGTGCGGGCTTGTGGTTTACCCCCGTTAGCGAGAGCAGAGAGCGAAGACCCGGCATTCTCTCTTCGGCCGCCAGAAAGTGCACAGACGCAAGACGCGAGAAAATTACTGCGCCCGAACAAAGCATGCACGGTTCGAGCGTTGTGACGAGATGGCAATCGACGAGACGTTCGTTCTTTATTATTGCCGAGGCTTTCTCTATAACGTTCAGTTCTGCATGACGCACAGGATTTTGTAACGTCACGACGCGGTTGTGATCGCGTGCGATGATTTCATCGTTTCTTACAATGACGGCTCCCACGGGCACTTCATTTTCCGCAAACGCGAGTTCCGCTTCCGCGTAAGCCATTTGCAGCGCGTGGCGTAATGTTGCATCTTTTAGCATAAATCT
>CAUJII010000046.1 GCA_963205035.1 Spirochaetota bacterium | reverse complement strand
TTTCTGGCGTTTCCTTTTTTCTGCCGTCGCTTTAGCGCCTATTTTGCCTCTTTTGCGAGAAAGCTTTCGCATCAACCTAACACAATGTTTTTGGGCTTTGGTCGGTGCAATCATCATCACAATTTATACGATTCTTTTTTTCCTGGGTCTTCAAACAGGTTATGCCGGGGCAGGTGGCGTTCTCGTAACTGTTATGAATCCTATCTTTACCTATTTTCTCACTCGAGTTCTTTTTAGACAAGTGCTTCGGACGCGCGATGTCTTGGGGTTGGGTTTGGGACTTCTGGGGGGCGCAATTCTTATCGAGGCATGGCACATCTCGTCAGAAAACCTCATCTTGTCAGGAAACTTGCTTTTTCTGGTTGCTTCTTTAACTTATGCTTTTGTAACTCTCACAACCAAAGCGGCAACGCGGGTAAGTTCGATTGTCGTCTATTCGTTCTATGTCAATTTGTTCGGCGCGATTCTTGTGCTCCCTTTCATCGGCAGAGACATTGTGAAAACACCGCCTATTTCAGACTCTAATTATTGGATAAATATTTTCTACTTAGGCACTGTCTCTAACTCGTTTGCAACGACGGTCTATTTTTATGCCGTGAAAAAACTCGGCTCTCAGCGCGCGAGTTCGTATATCTTTATCGTTCCCGCGACGGCGTTGCTCTTTGCCGCTCTCTATCTTCACGAGCCCGTGAAGAGTACGACGCTCATCGGAGGAATGGTCGCGCTTTTTGCTGTGACGCTCTTGCGCAGAGCGTCTTGAAGGAGTTTAGACGGGAACTCGCGCAAACTATCTTAAGAGGCGATTTTTCGCCTAAACTCGAAGCCCACACGCTTACGCCTTATCTTGGTCCATGAGCTGCTTGACCGTCTCTGCCATAACTTCTGGTTGATTTTTGAACGTCACACCGTTAACTGTGATTTCGTCTTTGGTAATCTGCGTGCCCGTCTTGCGCGGAATCGAAGTCTTACTAATATCTGTTTCGTGCATGTCCATCGAAGCGGTGCTTTCATGGTGGTCTGCGTCTAAAGCACTCGATTCTGCATCGGTAGGCTCGAATGCGGCGGTATCTGTATCTCCCTCTTCTGCGATTGGACTTTCTGGCATCTCGGGTGGGTTTGCTTCCATTGCCTCTAACGCTTCGGGAACTTTTTTTTCGAGAAGCGCATAGAGAATACTGCCCAAGAGAAACATGAGAAGACCGGCAACAAGCGGTCTAAAAACGAGAGCAACCGCGCCACTTTGAGAATAAATTGTGAAGACAAGGGCGACGAGTGCACCCAAAAGAGCGAGTGCCGCACTGAGCTTGATGTGCGCTGCAGTGAAAAAATTCGGCATGACTAAGTCGATGGGCTAAAAATTTTTCTAAAAAATGCGCCGACTCCCGATTCGTTACGCCGTGGTATTTCTTGCTCTAAAATGCGAGAGGCGACAATGTCGAGGCATGCGGCCGCTTTCGAGTTAGGAAAAAGCTGATAGAAAGGTTTTTGTCGACGGATTGATTTCACCACGCAGTCATCGTCATAGATAAACCCTAAGTTTTCAACGCGCACATTCAAAAACTGGTTCGAGATATTGATAACGCGCTCGGCGACTTTGCGCCCTTCTAAGGATGACGAAGCGCGGTTGACGAGGAGCTTCAAGTTCTTATCGGGTGCCACCAGCACAATCGACTTGATAATGCCATACGCATCGGTGATCGCCGTCGGTTCGGGTGTCGTCACCACGATAATTTTATCGGCGGGCAGGGTAAATCCCACAACGTTCGAGGATACGCCGGCACCTGTGTCGATGAGCAGAATGTCATAGCCCGAAAGTTTTTCAAAAGCCGAGATAAGGTTTGAGCGTTCTTTATCTGAAAGGTTCGCGAGCATGCTATAACCCGACGCGCCTGCGATGATGTCCAAACCTTCGGGGGTGTGGATGATGATGTCTTCGAGTTCTTTGTGTCCTTTGACAACATGGTACAAATTAAATTTCGGCACAACGCCCAAGAGCACGTTGATATTTGCGAGACCTAAATCCGCGTCAAAAAGCAAAACCTTCTTGCCTGCACCGGCAAGCGCAAGGCCCAAGTTGACCGATATGGTGGATTTACCGACGCCCCCCTTACCGCTCGTGAGAGTGATAATTTGTGTGGTCGTTCCGGGGTCTGCCTTCCCAACCATTTGCCTGAGCGTGCTTGCCTGATCCATTGAGCCTCTTATCTTATTTTCGTTCGATTGGGTCGATTTCATCAAGCCATTTTTTCAAAAGTGCATCGGCGATAATCATTCTATCCGCATCGAGCCAGTCTTTTGCCACATCTTGCCCATTGGTGAGCATCGAAAAAGGTTTGTTCCAGGTGTCTGCGAGTTCGACGACAGGCGCGAAGCTATAGCTCTCGTCAATCTTGCTGATGATGATGCGGCTATAATTAAAAATTTCAAACCGATCAAAAAGAAGCTTCGCATCCTGAAGCCGCGTCAAAGCAGGGATGACTAAATGCGTTTCAATTTCATGCTGCGTGTGGATTGCTTCAAAAAACGCGCGCTGCTTCAGCAAGAAATCGCGGTTTGCGGGACTTGAACCGCTGGTATCGATCAGAATAAATTCGGCGCGGCTTTGTTCAATCGCCTCTTGCAGTTCCTGCGGTTGTCTGCACACCCGACAATCGATATCCATAATACGAGCATAGACCTTGAGTTGCTCCGTCGCAGCGATTCGGTAATTGTCGATAGTAATAAGCTCCACTTTTCTTTTTTCGCGCACGCTGAGACGCGCCGCAAGTTTCACGAGAGTTGTCGTCTTGCCAGCACCCGTAGGCCCGACGAGTGTCACGATGCGCTGCGAACCCGAATTCGTCGTGCGAACATGTTCCGCCAAGATGGTGCGCGCTTTCTCGTGGATTTTTTTTCTGAGTTTGAAGTCGGTTGGGGCGACAGCCGCGCGTGTGCGCATCGCCAACGATTCGGCAAACGCATGGCTAAACCCCATGGAACAGCAGTGGTCATAGAGCGACAAGAGCTCGCGTTCGGCAACAAGCTCTAAATCGGGCGCGCCCTTGCGTTTGAGCTCTTGCCGCAGCTCGGCGACCTCGGCTTCGAGACGGCGAACTTTCTCTGTGTCTACGGCGTCGGGCTTTGTCGATACAAATTCTTTACCCAGCTGCGGTTTGAGTTCGCGCACAAGCGGCGCCTCTGCGATGGGCCGTTCTTCTGTCTTCTTGAATGAAGTCCGATTGAGCATCTCTTCTAAGAGTTTGAGCTTGTTGTCGAGAGTCTCGTCTTTCTTTTTCGCAGGTGTTTTGTTTTTTTCAAGAAGTGCGCCGTGTATCTCCCATTGTGTTTGCCGCGTGAGTTTTCCCCAAACGCTTTTCACCGGCACTTCACGCTGCGACGAAATCAAAACATCCGAGCCGCTTCCATATTTGCTTCTCACCTTCGCAAGGACCTCGGCATGAGTCGCGCCTTGTTCTGTAAAATAATGCATTATGCAGTTACCTCGCTTTCTTCTAAGACTACTTTTGTGATTTCAATAAATTTTGCGTCTCGTGGGATTTCTTCGTAAGCTAAAACCGCGAACGAGCGTGTCGAGATTTCGCGAGACAGAATCTCTGCAAGACCCGAACGCACTTCAGAGCCGCAAGTAAAGAGCGGAAACTTACCGCTGCTCTGCATGCTATTATATGCGGTCAGGAGGGCCGCACGCAGTCTTTCGCGGTAGTGTGGGTCAAGCGCTAAGATGCGGCCATCGCGGTCGTCGATTGTAATATTTGCGCGCACATCGAACTCGACTTGCGGGTCGATGACGGCTGCGAAAAGGGTCTTATTCTTATCGAGATAAGGTGCGATGATTTGCCGCGAAAGACGCTGCCTCACAATGTCTGTCAGAAGCTCTGCGTTTTGAACGCGCTG
>CAUJII010000045.1 GCA_963205035.1 Spirochaetota bacterium | reverse complement strand
GCATTCACGTTACGTAAAAGCCGCTCAGCACGGGCCTTATCGCGGCAATAGACAGAGGCGGTTAGACCATATTCCGTATCGTTCATGAACCGCACGGCCTCGGCGTCGTCGCGCACTTTCATAATGCCGATGACCGGGCCAAAGCTTTCCGTGCGCATAATATCCATCGAGTGTGTTGCGTTTTCAATCACTGTGGGATTTAAGAAGTAACCAGTCTCTGATTTGAAGGGAGAGCCGCCACAAACGACCAGGCCTCCTTTTTTGACGGCATCGTCGATTTGTCCCTGTAAAAAATCGAGTGCGACTTTCCCCCGTGTGAGAGAGCCAATATACGTATCTTCGTTTTCGGGATTGCCGACTTTGAACGCTTCGACGGTTTTCTTGAAATGTGCCACAAACGCATCGTAAATTTTTTCGTGGACATAGAGCCTTTCGACGCTGCAGCAACTTTGTCCTGTGTTATACATCGCTCCGTCGGCGGTTGCTTCTGCCGCAGAGGGAATATCGACATCGTCAGTGACATACGCCGGATCTTTACCGCCTAACTCCAACTGCACCTTGATGAACTTCTTGGCTAAAGCCTCGGCAATCTTGTGTCCCGTGGCAACGGAGCCCGTGAAGAAGACACCGTTAATCTTTTCTTGAAGAAGCGCTTGACCTGCCTCACCCTTGCCGATAATCACAGCAAAGACATCTTTCGGTACCCCGCTTTCATAAAGATAGCGCGCCATGAGAAGCCCCGACAGCAGCGCAAATTCCGATGGCTTGTAGCAGACGGCGTTACCAGCGAGGAGGGCAGGCACATAAACATTCGAGCCGACAAACCAAGGGTAGTTCCAGGCGGAAATATTGGCAATCACGCCCAAGGGCTCGTGTTCGATTTCTTCGATAAGACTCTCACCCTCGGCATAGACGCGGCGTGTCGCAAGCGTCTTTTCTGTTTCAGCCAAGAAAAAATCGAGGCGGGCAAGAAGTCCTTTGAGTTCGTTGCGCGATTGAGAAATCGGTTTGCCCACGTCGCGGGTCAGAGTGAGCGCCGCTTCTTCCAAGTTTTTCTCGACGCGGTCTCTAAACGCTTTCAAAACGCCGAGCCTTGCAGAAAGTCCTTGCGCACGCCACGCGGCTTGTGCTTCGCGCGCTGCGACAAATTTTTTGTGAATCGTTGCCGCATCGTCTACTAGAATGCGGCTCATCACTTCGTGTGTCGTGGGATTGATAACGTCAATTTCCATTTTTACCTCTGCGCTCTTATCTGTGCTGCATCCGCAAGACCGAGCGTCTGACCTCGCATTCGTCTAAGAAATCTTTGAGGATTCTCTCGCCGGGTAAGAGTGACTTATCGTTTGTATCTTGAAACTCCGGGTGCCATTGCACACCACATATATAAGGCGTGCCTTGGTATTTAATCGCTTCGACAATTTTATCTTTTGTGGAAACAGCCTCTGCGGTTAAACCTTCACCCAAGTCGCGCAACCCCTGGTGGTGGATGCTGTTGGTGCGCCAAGTTCCCTGAAGCCCGAGTTTAGAGAGATACGTCCTCGGTGGCACCTCGACTTCATGAAAATTCTGATCATAGATGTGCCAGTTGCGGTGTTCGAGAGAGCCTTCCACCTGTGTTTCAATATCTTGGTAAAGAGTGCCTCCCAAAGCGACGTTGATGAGTTGCGCACCACGGCAGACGCCCAGAATCGGCTTTTCTGCCGCCTTGAACGCCTTGAAAAGCTCGATTTCATAAAGGTCGCGCTCTCTGTCGCCCTTCCAGGCGTCTTTGATGGGCTCTTCGCCATAGCTCTCGGGCGCAATGTCCGCACCGCCATGCAAGAGCAATCCATCGAGAACGCTTGCATATTCATGGAGCGGAGTTATTGAACCCAAAGCAACCGAAGGCACCATGAAGACTTGCGCACCGAATTGCATCGCCCAATGTGCGAGCGACTCTTCAACGTAGAGAAGAGTCTTCCCTTTGAAGATTGCCCGCGTCGGGTCTTTGTGCATGAAACAAGCGGAGATACCAATTTTCAATCGTTCCATCGTGCCTCTGTGCGGCATCTCTGCAAAACGATTCAGGCGATAGAGCAAAAACTAATTACTTCAACGGCGCGGGATAAATCCGGTGGAGGTTCTTGCACCTTGCGAAAAATTGTGCCTTATTGTCCGTAGAAAATCACGAGCGCCGGCTTTTCCTTTTAGAAAAGCCTCACATCACGGTTTACAACCTGCTCGTGATTTTTATCGGCAGTTATTCTAAAAGACGGCAAAATTTTTCGCCGTGGCCCCACCTGATTTATCCCGCGCCTGTCTGGTGCATCGCTTCTTGCATCTGAGTATTCCGCGCTTGAATGACGCACACGGGGCAGAGATAACGCACATCGTCCATGCTGCTCGAAAAATTATCGTCTTCGACAATTTTCGCAACAGTGACGCTGACCGAATCTCCGCAACCGCTGCAAATAATATCTGGTGTATTAACCATACCAGAAGTATACACACAACTTCAAAAAAAGCAATCCGTAGTTCTACTTAATTTGGTAAGTGGTTACAATCCTTTGACAGCTTAGGCGACGCGCTTCTTACCTCTGTGTTCCTCTGTGTTCCTCCGTGTCCTCCGTGGCTAATTGAGGTATTTTCTTGAATCACAGGGGACTATACTCTTTTTTCAGCATAGGTCATCACAAGGTATGCCTTGCATTCTTTCGTCCCCGTGTTCCGATAGACATGCGGGATGTCTGCAATAAAATAAATTGCGTCGCCTTCAGCAAGCTCAACTTTTTCATCGGCCGCTTCGATTTCAAGTTTCCCCTGCGCGATAACAAGATTCTCGCTTGTGCCGGGGGGATGCGCAACCGCCTTTTCGACCGACCCTGGAGCAAACGTAAGCTCGTAAAATTCGACGCGTCGGGGATCGTCAAAAGGGAAGAGTGCTTTAGAGGTAAAATTTCCCTTTTGCGAGGAAAGCACCTTCATCTCGTCCTTCGGAAGTTTTTGCAAGTTGACGTCGCTACGTTTTGAAATGAGCGCCGCGAACGGCACGTCGAGAGCGCGTGCAATTTTCCACAAGACGTTAATCGAAGGCGCGCTACGCGCTTGCTCGATTTGACTAAGCATCGCTTTGGAAACTCCCGAAAGCGCAGCGAGCTTATCTAAAGATAAGTCCATATCGAAGCGTAGCCTCTTGACGTTCTCGGCTACAATGCCCGTCAAATTCTCTGCGGCAGCCTCGTTCGTGCTTTTCATAGCGCCTTTTGCGGTGGGATTTCCTTTGGCTGACTTTTTCGGTTTGTTTTGCATGGTCTTCCGTTATGGGAGTTTGAGTTTAGGCTTAGAACTCGCTGATACGATTTTTTCTGCGCCAAGCCCACGCTAATCACCCGTTCAATAAAACAGACTTTTGTCTGTTTTTTGCTTGTCGCGTCAAACACAAATTACGTTTAGGCAAACGACGTTCGTTATGACAGACATTTGTTTGCTCGCCTTTCAATGTCCTAAGAACGAAGCAAAAACAAAGGAGTAAAAAATGAAAATTCAAAGCATTCTCGAGGCGATTGGAAACACACCTCACTTAAGACTAAAAAAACTTTTTCCAGACCACGAGGTTTGGGTGAAACTCGAACGGCAAAACCCCGGAGGGAGCCTCAAAGACCGCATCGCACTTTCGATGGTTGAAGATGCAGAAAAAAAAGGTCTCTTAAAACCCGACACGCTCATTATCGAGCCGACCTCGGGAAACACCGGAATCGGTCTTTCTATGGTGGCGGCAGCGAAAGGATATAAAATCCTTCTTGTCATGCCCGAAAGTATGTCGCAAGAGCGCCGTTCTATCATGGCCGCGTACGGTGCGCAGTTTGAGTTGACGCCCCGTGAAAAAGGTACTATCGGAGCGATTGAACGCGCCAAGGAACTCCATGCGCAGACTCCCAATTCATGGCTACCACAGCAGTTTGAAAACCCGGCGAATATCGAAGCGCACGCAAAGAACACAGCGCAAGAGATTATCCGTGATTTCCCAGAAGGCTTTGACGTTCTGATAACCGGCGTGGGCACGGGTGGGCATATCACTGGCGTAGGCGAAGAGCTGAGAAAAAAATGGCCGAATGTGCAAATTTTTGCCGTAGAGCCCAGCGCATCGCCGGTTATCTCAGGCGGTCAACCCGGCCCACATCCACTGCAAGGTTTGGGGACGGGGTTCATCCCAAAAAATCTCAAGACAGAGATTTTGACCGGCACGATCCAAATCGGTAAAGACGAAGCGTTCGATTACACGCGGCGTGCAGCACGCGAAGAGGCACTTTTCGTAGGCATCTCGAGCGGAGCGGCACTCGCGGGCGTTGCAAAAAAATTGCCCGAGATTAAGAAAGGAGCCCGCATCTTGACGTTCAATTACGACACAGGTGAGCGTTACCTTTCAGTAGAAGGCTTGCACTAAAGAAGGAAGGGGGCGCGGTTGTCTAATAAGTCGCTCACTGAGTGTTTTTGCGCTTGGCTTCGATACAAAAATGCCAATCTTATTGGCATTTTCACTCCGAAGACGGAGACCCGGAGACGGGTCGCAGCCACCGGCGCAAAAATGTATCGAAGTGAGCGAAAACGTGCCAGCGGCAAAGTAGGGTGGTCCCTGAGTCCATCGAAGGGCACTTCGTGTGCCCGCGCATGCCGCAAAGATGGCGTCACTTCGACAGGCTCAGTGCAGGCCGTGCCAGCGGCAAAGCGGGGCACCTCGTGCGCCCGCGCATGCCGCAAAGATGGCATCCGTGCCAGCGGCAAAGCGGGGCACTTCGTGTGCCCGCGCCCAAAATCTACTTTTGACTTGCTCAAGCGGCGGCAAAATGAAGTATTGTTCCATGTTTCAAAAAATCGCTCTGTTCAGCGTTTTTCTTAGCCTGCCGCTTTTCGCCCTCAACGTGGATGAGGCCGAAGTGAAGAGTAAATCCGGCGTCACTTTTATCAACAACCCACGTTCCACGGGCAACGACAGCGTTAGTTCCATCCGTGGCATCGGTAGC
>CAUJII010000044.1 GCA_963205035.1 Spirochaetota bacterium | reverse complement strand
TTCTTTATCCGATAAACCAACGGTCTGGATTTGATCGGCCGGCACCCCACGCGCAACGAGAGCATTCTTCACAGCCGAGGCACGCTCTTCGGAAATTCGTTGCTTGGTCGACGCTGCCCCCAAAGCACAGCTATGGCCGGTGATGCGAACGGTCGCGGGTTCAGCCTTCAGGCGCTTCGCCAACGAATCGAGCGTGCTCTTCGACGCGGCGGTCAAGACGGCGGTGTTGGACTTAAAATGCAAGCGCTGCTTTTCGACAAAGGCTTTTAATTCCGCAGAAACTGGCGTTTGAGGCTTTTGTGCGCTCTCGGCGGCTTTCGGTTTTTCGGTACCTTGTGTCGGCTGTGGAGCCGTAGCACTCTTGCAGGTAATCGTGCGGGTAAGAAACCAGAACAGAAGAGTCAAAATTGCCAGAAGGAGTATAAATCCCACAATTTCTTTCCAGACCGAACGCCGCGCTTGCGGCGCATCACCGCCAGCCATGGCAGGTGCCAATCCCGTGCTTTCTGTGGTATTAACCCCCTGGGACGCAGGTTTTGCGGCGGCGGCCCGCTGCGCCTTCGGCGCAGCTTTCTTAGTCTTGGAACCCGCCCATTTGCGGATTTCGGTGCGGAAATAGGCGTCGGCTTCTTTAGTAAAGCGGTAGTTGCGGCGAATATATTGCATCGTCTGCTTTTCGGTATCCGAGTAACTATTCGAATCTTTCACCACGCGGAGAAGCGTGCGAGCGTCGCTCAAAGAGATGCGCCCATCACCGCGCCCTTGGGTCAAACCGTCCGCCAATTCGACCATGCGTCTATCGTATTTCTTGCCTCGGATCACAGTGTAATAACTATTCGATTCTTGCGCTGGTTTTTTCTTCGCCATGTGTGAATGTGTGTATGCGGTGCCGTCTGTCAATAGTTTTCAGAAAGCGCGTGGGATTCGCGTAGAGACGCAGCATGCTGCGTCTCTACGCCCACCCTCCCCGCATGCGGGGAGGGGCTGGGGGTGGGGTCAGGGACCAGACGACACACAACGAACATAATAGCTACTTGTCTTATTAGCGAGGGTGCCATTGCCATCGTCGAAACCGTCGAGCCACGCCTAAAAAAAATCGCATAGGCTTACGACAGACAACGAGACTATAGAAAAATCGCCGCGATGCGAATTGAGGCGCTTTAGGAGTAAATCCACGCAAAGCCGCCAAGACGCAAAAAAACAGAACTCACGATGTATTACTATGCAGTAAAATGAATCTTATCTATCTTGCTTTGTCTGATTATACTGTGTAAAGTACCTTTTTTAATAATTTTATGATTCGGAACAGGCACCGTAATCGTGCTTGATGAGATCTTCTTTTGCATAATAATATGGCTACCTGTTTGGCGTATACTTTCAAAGCCCATAGTTTTCAGAATTTTACAAACTTCTTTCCCTGAAAATACACCTAATTTAGGCATATTCGATGTTTAATTGCGTAACATAAGCAGGTTCGCGATATCGCATTTTTATTTCAGCTTTATCTGCTGTTTCTAAAAATAATATAATTGCTTCTGTAAGGTTAGACTTTGCTTCTTCAATTGTATTACCTTGACTTGCAATATCAAATTCAGGGCATAATGCAACATACATGTTATCTTCCTTTTCAATAATTGCCGTAATACTAATTTGTTTCATTTCACCCACACCGCAGCATGTTCTTTTTTTACAAAAAGTCAATTATTTTTTATTATTTTATTCTCCCCGTGGTATAATTTTCCCGTAGAGACGCAGCAAGCTGCGTCTCTACGGGCCCCCCCCTCCCCGCATGCGGGGAGGGGCCGGGGGTGGGGTCACACCCAAATACATTTTTTTGTCGTAAAAACGGGCCATAATCCGTCTTTAACCCATAGATGTTTAAGCACAGTTGCAATGTGCTGGCAGAAGGCAAATATGAAGAAATTAGGTAAATCGACCAAAGGCAAATCACCTCTAACCCCCGAGGAGTTTTCCAAAATACTCGACCTCTATTTAGACGATAAGACTCAGCCCAAGGCGTTGAAATTAGCCTCGCAAAAGGTCGCAGCGCTCGAGATGCTCGTGCAATTTGAAACCATGGTCGCGCTCCATAAGCGGCAAGAAACATCGTTCAGCAAAGAGACAACTCCAACCGAGGTACATACCATCGTCGATTTTGCAGAGCTCTTCTTTAGCGTTGACGATCCGCGCAGTCTTGAAAAAAAACTCAAAGGCAACAAGGCTTGGCTCGCGCTAAAAAACAATCCCGCTGATTTCTCGCTATTTCAAGATACAATCGAGTTCTTGTTCACCTGGGGCGCAAGACCCATGGTGCCGACACCTCCCTACCTCAAGAAAATTATTCTGGATCGCATTTACGCAGAAGTTCCCAAAGAAGACGGGGCAAGCATCATCATTCGACTAAAAGACGGTTTGCGTCTCATCGCAGGCCACTTGCAAGACGTTTACAACCTCACAAGCGTCGACGACATGGTGGCTGTACGCTCTACCGCAAAAGCTGCGCTCGAAAAAACCGGCGCGCCCACGGGGGCCCTCCACTTTATGGCGGGATCCTCAAAGCAAGGCAACCTGCTTTATCAAGTCGTCAAAGACGGCAACGAGACAGTGATGCTGACCGTCAAACTCTTAGACTGGCGCCCTCGCCCGAAGTTCATCAACCTGCGCAAACAAGGTCGGCTTATCCACTCGTCACCGCTCAAAGACGACTTTGCTTGGTTTGCGCAGCTTGCCGTTGGGGATTACGAAATTGAGCTGCAGGATTTACCGCAACGCACGGGCAAGCGCATCGACATCCATATTGTGCAATAGAGAGTTTAGGCTTACAACTCGCTGGTTCAATTTTTGCACATAACACTTGACGCAGAGATACCTTTAGCCACCCAAGCCCGTTATGGCACAGGGAGATATTGAAACTCTCAAAAAAGAAGTCGACTCGCTGCGACAGACGATTCGCGGCTATGAAACCGTCGTGAGACTCAACGATGAAGAGATTAACCAGCTCGAGCAAATGGTAGCAATGTACGAACACATCGTCGATTATAGCCGCGAAGAAATACTTCAACTAAAAAACGAACAACAGGCGACCGAGCAGCTCTCAGGGCTTGCCCGCAACGAGCTCATGAGCGCCAAGGAAACCGTCGAAGCGTCGGAACATGTTTCTCAAATGAGTCGAACCGAACTTCTCAATGCACTGACCAAAATCAAAGAACTCGAATTGGAGAACAAACGTCTGAAAGAACAGCGTAAAGCTGTCGGCGATCAACTCAACGGCTAGCTATGGACGATTTCATCAGCATACTGCTCATCGGCGGTATTATTGGGGTTGTCGCCATTTTTGCGTACTATGTCGCTCGCACATATTTAGTACCAAAGCGCGTCGAAGAGCTCGCTGAGATGATTCGTCAAGGGCATACGGGCCCGGCGATTAGTCGCCTTCAGAAGATGATCGAAGAAAACGAGCGCGACCCTTACCTCCACTTTCTACTCGGCGAAGCGTATTCCAAACAAAACGATCCCCAATCGGCCGCGACCGAATATCGGCAAACAATCAAGATCGCAAAATGGGGCCCTCAGGTCAAAGAAGCAACTGTGCGCTCGAAGCTTGCGAAAATCTATATGGTGAACCGCAACTACGACGAGGCAAAAAAAGAATATCTCATCTTAACGCGCCTCGACGGCACCAACAACGAAAATTTCTTCCAAGTGGGAATTCTCTTTGAAACCGCTAATTTGCCCGATAAGGCGCTACCTTATTTCAAGCAATCGGCGAAGCTCAAGCCCAACCATGCCGATTCTTTTCAGCACATCGGGACTCTTGAATACCACTTGGGGAATCTTGCCGATGCAAAGCTGGCCTTGACCGAAGCCGTCAAACTCAACCCCAACCTCTTTAGTGCTCACTATTACTTGGGCATGTGCCTCAAGAACCAAAAGGACTACGATTGGGCGGTTAAGGAATTTGACTTAGCGGCAAAAGACGAAAATCTCAAAGGGCGAGCGCTTTTGGGCAAGGGCTTGAGCCTCATGGAAAAAGGGATGCTCCCCGTCGCGCAAGTGGAATTAGAAAAGGGACTTCTTGTCGCTCCGAAAGGCTCGGATCTCGAACTCAACATGCGCTACGCGATTGCCGCTTGCGCAGAACGTAAACGCGATTTCCACACGGCGATTGCAAACTGGGAGCGCATCATGGACGTCAACGCGAAATTCCGCGACGTCAACGACAAGCTAAAAGCTTATGAAGAGTTCCGCACCGATGACACGATCAAGGACTTTATGATCGCCGCACCCGGAAAATTTGAAGCGCAATCGCGCGCGGTCGTTGAAACGATGGGCTATAAAGTCGTCGACTTAAACGTCGTCGACGATTCCGAAGTGCATATTTTGGCGACCGAAGAAGAAGGCAACCGGCGCAACGCAAAAAAGTCCAACCGCTTGGTATATATCCTGCGTACGACGGATTTAGTCCCCGAACGGACGGTGCGTGCTCTGCACGAAGAGATGCGCAGCAAAGGGGCCAACAAAGCCGTGTGCTTGAGCACCTCCGATTTTTCGAGTCAAGCGCATGCGTTCATTCAATCGCGCCCCATTGAACTCTTCGACCGCAAACAACTCATCCAACTTCTACGCGCGATCTAACGTGAATGCGAACGCTTTTGACTACGCCCCTCTCTTTGAAGCACTAACGCCATTTGAACTCGCGAATTTGCGCGAACTCCAGTGGGAGAAAACCCCGCAAGCCGCAGAAAGTGTGAACTGCATCTTTGAAGAAGGTGTGGGAGTCACATTTGCTGCCGGTGCTTTACCTTTCTTAGAAACACGCAAAGGCGAAATCGACGCTCCGTTGGGTTCGGTTTTTGCTAAGAGTGATTCCATTGCCCAATTCTTGGTCCAAAACCGCGCATTAGGGCAAGCGTATTTACTCAAAGCGCAAAGGGAGCGACTAACTATTGCAGCGCGCCCCGCAAGGGCTAAAATTTTTCAAGTGACAGCCCATATAAAAGGCGTAGAAACGGCGGCCGCGGCGGTCTTTATTGCGTCTGAGGCGACAAAGCTCTGGAAAAAAATTCTTCTCGTCGATGCAGATACTGAAAACCAATTTATTTTTTCGCTCCTTCGTTTCGATGCGCTGCCGCCTTTGCTCACCGAGCAATTAGAAAAGCCGTCAACCTTTCGCGCAGACCTCAAAAAATGTATAGTCCCTGCTTTCACCGGCGTCGACTACTTGAATCTGCAAGCGACGAGTCTGCGTCCCTTTGAAGACGCAGAGATCTGCCGCATCGCAGGCTTCTTAGACGAAGATTACGATGCTGTCGTCTGGTATTCTGGAAAACGCCACAGTGCATATATGAGCGCCAACGCCGACGCCACTTTTGCGGTAATTGACAACTCCTACAAAGCGGAGATTGCAGCCCTTGCGACCCACGCACATGCGCCGCACACCGTGCTTTTGCGAAAAGAACAGGGGACAGAATTCCCGGGATTAGGTCCTGCTTTCTCGCGAGCGCTTCCCACCGATTTCTGGGCCAGCGAAAACGAAGAGTCGGCATACCTCAGACGGACAGTGCGGCGTTTACTTTCTGCGTACCGCATCGTGTTAGGCGAGAGCGAACTCGTAGGGACTCTTCCGCTACTCCACGGGGCGGCGCTTTATTTCAAACTTTCCTGCGAAGAAGAGGCGAAGAAAGAGACCTCGCTCAACGCCCTGCAAAAAAAGATGCGTGCATACTATCCAAAAGATGCCTTCTTCAGCGCGCGGTCTGCTTACCGCAGCATCGAGCGCTTCGCCCCGCTGCCCATCACGACACTCATCGAAGTCGACGGTTACCCGCGTTTGGTAAGCCTTCCCCGTTCGGGGGAGCTCCTCGCAACGGCAGTCTTTCCGCGAGCAACGATACCTTCTCTGCAACACAAAGACGTGCGGCTTACTGCGGCCAACGCCGGCACGTTGGCGCGTTTCACGCGCCTTGCAGCGCGGGGGGGCTTCACTCATATTCTGCACGGCGAGAAGCTCTCCTTAGACCATCCGAACGCATTGGCCTCACTCATGGAGCAGATGCAGTTATGAAGAAAAAATCCCACCTCTTATGCGCTATTGTACTTCTTGGGCTTCTCGCGTGCAAGACGCCGCCGACTTTTTCGCTTCAAGGGTATTATTTTGTCGGTGGTGCCGACGAGAAAACCGCGCAAGAAGAAAACCCGCATATTTTGCGCGCTGTCGAAGAGATTGTCTTGGCGGTTTATGATAAGAACGCAGAAACAATTTTGCGCTACATCGACAAGAAAGAGGGGGCTGTCATCGACGCGAAGGCTTTTGCATCGTTCGCTGAAATTCGCACTGCACTCACGACTCCCTCTTCGCAGCTTTACCGCGTCCTGTGGAGCGACGATTACTGGAAAGAGACAGCTCCCAAAGACAACATCGTGAGCTACAGCACGAGCTTCGGCAAAGCAAAACAAATCCGTGTGGCTCTTTATTGGTACTCACCGACAGAATGCGAAGCGCGTCTCGATTTCAAATCAAGACCCGCGATGGGGATTATGGGAAACCTCATCTTTAGAAAAAAAGATACGCGTTGGTACCTTATGAATTTTTTCTAACGAGAGAAAATGCCGAACGTGTGATGCACAATACGTAATAGCCAACGTAGGGAGCCATCGACACGACGAGCCCTGCAATCGCAGAAGGGACGTCTTTTTCATTCAGAGCCAATTCAAGAGCGATGAACGGCCAAAACTGCCAAGTCGCAAAACCCGCTATGATGCTGACTATAGCGACGGCGCTTTCGTGCCGCTTTGCGTAGTAACCCACGACAAATGGAACAAAGAGCGCAACCAGACCAATCGCCGACGATTCGGTGACAAGGTCGTGGATGTGCCGATTCGCCACGGCCATCTGCGTTGCCCAAGCGGCCAGAAGCACCGTACTCACGCGTGAAAGCAAGAGGAGTTTTTTGTCGTCGCGCACCAGTTTGCTCAGAAGGTTTTCGCTCAAGAGCACCGACGGAGCGAGGAGTGCGCCGCTCGCCGTGCTCAGAATGGCGGAAACGAGCGCACCAAAGAAAATAATTTGCAACCACGGTGGTGTCTTCAACAGAATTAACTGGGGCAGCAAAAATTGTTTGTCTGCCGGAATGTCCGACGCGGGTAAGAGTTTCACTGCGACGACGCCCAAGAAAAGCGGAATGAGTGCAATCGTGAGGTACATAAATCCCGCAATTACCGACGAGCGTGCGGCGACCTTTTC
>CAUJII010000043.1 GCA_963205035.1 Spirochaetota bacterium | reverse complement strand
TTGAGCAACCCCGAAACGATGCTTCCGCTCATTAACCTCGCAACACATTTGGGAGATATCGACTCGCCGCCGAAACTTTACCCGCTCAACATCGTTCCAGACGACACAACTGCCGAAGCAAAAATCCGTGCAATTGAGGCACAATTCAATTCGATACAACGGCTCTACCGAGGGCGCGGACAGAGTGTCGAACTCACCGCGCGCATTGGAAATAATAAAGCGGAGACATTGGCTAACACAGCGCGTGAAATTCTCTGCGACCGCATCTTGTTAGGTTTGGGTAAGGTGCCCACCCTCCAACGCCCTCAAGGGTATTCATTCCTCGAAAACGTTTCGCATACAGTCACAGAAAAGACTATACTTGCAGCTCACCTGACTTCAGACCTTTCGCCGACGAACACAATCCGCGTGATAGTCGCTAACGAGCGGCTTGTTCAACGAATCAAAGAATGGCTTTCTTTAGTTGTGACACTCGCGCAACGCTTACGTTCAAAAATTGTTTTCCTGGGAGACCCCAAAACTCTCGAAGCGCTAAAGCTGGCTCTTGAGAGAAACGCTCCCAAGAGCGACTATGTGCTGCGTGCAGGAAAACTCCATGCGGGGGTGGATCTCTTAACTCTCGACTCTAACCCTTCGCAGCACACGTTTACGCTTGCAGTCCTCGAGCGCGCGCATCTTTTTCCGACGGAAAAAATTCATGCGCGGCTGCCTGAAATGCTCCTGCGCGCCTATGCAGACAAGAACTTCCTGCTGATTTATCCCGCGCATGCGAAGAGCACTCCGACAGCGCTCAAAATATCACGCTGGAAAAAATTCAAACGCTGGTTAGGCGTTTAGAATTTCGCGCCAAAAACAGCCCCTGCCGAAAAACCACGCTCGCTGTCTAAAGCGTCGGTCATCGCGACTGTAATATCAAAGCGCACCGCACTCATGTGTTTCAAGACCGGAACGCGCAGCCCTGTGTTGAAAGCACCGCGCGATGCGGCCGATGTGGGAGCGTTGCGATATAAGAAGTCATAGTTTGAAAGTTCGTTCACCCAACGAAGATAGCCGTTGAAAACACTCGGTAAGAGAACAAGATCAAAACCCATCGAAAAATCGACGTCGCCGTTTCGCGAAATATCGCCGAAAGTTTTTCCTATGACAATCGAGGTGTCGGCGTCCATGCCAAAGAATTGTGCGCTATAAGTCGCAGCAAGGTAGAGCTGGCCAACCGTATAAGTGGGTGAGGAGTTCAAGCTTTGATACGACCCGCCGATTGCGAGCGCTGAATTTCCTCTGCCCGACCAAGGAGAGAAGCGGAGTTTTGAGTGCAACAGAAAGTCGTTGTTATTCGTACCGGGAGCCACGTTGTAAGTCCCACCGATCTCGAAGCGGCCAAAGAGACCGACCGTCGCCTGCGGTGCATGGTACTCGTAGTTATTGTTGAAGTAATGGTAGCCCGTTGTGACGTGCAGGTTTTCTCCGGTTTCTTCCCAAGCAACACGCGCAGAGGGCGTCGCAATGAGCCCCGTTTGGCCCGCGACGTTCATAGAAGCATAAGAGAAGAGCGGGGCAGAAAGTGCCGCGCTCAGAATCACGATCATCATTTTTTTCATAGTGGTTTGAGACGAGAAAAGAAGAGTGTGCCGTCAAGAGTTTGAGTATCTTGGATAATGCTTGCCACGAGTGCTTTATTTTCGCCTCTGTGAGGAATAAATGAATAGCATCGAAGCCTACTTATCTTTGGGCGTACTACTCTTATTGATTGCTGTTTCCTCTTTTTATACAATCTATCTGCGCTTCTTACCTTTACGCTATGTTTTCTTCGGCTTCCGCATCGCGCTCACGGGCTTAGGCAAAGAGGACGAAGGCACGACACTACCCCGCGCTTACCGCTCAGGGGAAATCAACAATCTACGCGCAATGTTCTTAGCGGGGTCAATCCAAGCCAACGCGGCTGTCCTCTTGGGCATCCCAATTGTTATTCTTTGGGGAGGGCCCGCGTCTTTGATTTGGGTTTTTCTTTTTGGAATCCTCCTTGCTACCTTGCGATTTGCGAGCGGCAGCTTGGCCGTCAAGCACCGCGAACGCCATGAAAACACTTGGTTGGGCGGCTCCGGCGAAATTATTGCGCAGACTTTCTGGGGCAAGAGAGGTGCTATCTTCTACGTAGTCCTCGCAATCGTCGCAAGTCTTGTTTGGGGTGCAGCTTCTCAGGCGGAGCTCTGGCACAAGTTCTACGCAATCCCCGAAAAAACGGGACTGAAGCTCAAGTTCGGCGAGACGCTTTTTGCGAGCCGTTGGGTGCCCGCACTGATGGTGACTCTTGGTCTTGTTTTGAGTTTCGGCAGTTTGCGACGCGTCGGCCGCATTGCTGCACTTGTCACTCCGCTTGTGACTACGCTCTTGTTGCTCTTATCGCTCCTCATCGTCTCGCAAAACATGGACCGCACCGGTGTATATTTCTCTGAAGCTTTCGCCCATGCGTTTGATTGGAAAAGTATCTCGGCAAGTTTTCTCGTGGCACTCGTTATTTTCAAGAGCACAGCTTTTGCGGGCATCGTGACACCCGACGAGGCTACGGGAATTTCTGCATCGGTAACTGCAGCTTCGATTAACGACTACGCGGTGAAGCAGGGATTAGTTTCGATGTCGACGGCACTTTTTACGACGACAATTTTTATTCCGCTTTTGGGTTTAGCGTACGCAGTCGGCGCTCCTGAAATCAAAGGCGTCTATCCGTTCATTACCGACATCCAAGCGACTCTTCAGCAAGCGCCGGGGAGTGCGAGCGAAATGGTGTCACGCATGCCGTTGTCGCTCGCGCATGTTTTCTCAACGTCACTCGGTAGCGGTGGATTTCTCATTATTGCACTTTCCGCATTCGCGTTGGGCGTGATTGCTTGCGCAGTTTGGATTATTCTCTTAGAGCGTTTCTTTATTACTCTCAATAAGCGTTCATTCATTTGGCCGGCACGCATCGTCTTCTTTGTCCTCTTTGCGCTCTCGACGCGTTTTTCTAATCTGAACGATAAGGTGACGTTTTCTGCAATCATTTTTGCGCTCATGGCAATCTTCTTCTTGACTGCGCTCGCGACAAAGGCGCATAAGGTGAGAAAAGCCGCGCTCGACTACTTCGCGCTCTATCCTCACAAGCACGATTTAGCGGTGAAGTTCTATGTTCTCCTGCTGCGGCTCTTGCCGAAAAACATGGTTTCAAAGCTCAACGGTTTCTTGGCGGGTCTGCGGTTGCCGCGCTTCATCATGACTCCGATCATTCTCGCGTTTGCTCGCATCTATAAAATCAATATCCAAGAAGCGGAGCTCGAAATTCGAGACTACGATTCGCTCAACACCTTTTTCACGCGCTCGCTGAAGAACGGCTCTCGACTCATCGACCAAAAAGAAAACGTCATCGTATCTCCTGTTGACGGCCGCCTGCTCATTGCAGGTTCTTTAGAACAGGGATTACTCCTACAAAGCAAAGGCATGGAGTCGTCGCTTCAGAATCTTCTGGGAAACAACCGTTATTACAAACGGTTCTTGGGCGGTAATTATATGACGATTTATCTTTCACCGCAAGATTACCACCGTATCCATTCGCCTGTCGCTGGACGCATTTTGGGCTATTATTATCAACCGGGGAAACTTTTTCCGGTAAACAATTTGGCGGTCAACACAATCAACCAGCTCTTTTCAAAAAACGAACGCCTCATCACTTACATCGAAAGCGAGCATGGCCTCGTTGCTGTCGTTAAAGTCGGAGCCACTTCGGTCGGAAAAATTCGCGTGACGTATGACCCGAACATTGCAACAAACCGCTGGGTGCGTCTGGCAACCGAGCATCTTTATGACGAGACGATTGAGATCCGCAAAGGCGCAGAGTTAGGCCGATTCGAGATGGGTTCGACAGTTATGTTGCTCTTTGAGAAAGATACGGTCGAGCTTCTCGATTTCGAGGAAAAACAAAAGATGCTCTTAGGCCAACCGATTGGAATCTTCAAGAAAAGCGAGAAGGTGCAGTCTGCAAAACCTGCGAATAAGAAAGGAGCGCGCAAATGAAAATAGGAATTATCGGTCTGGGTAAAATGGGCTCTGCCATGGCGCAGGCGCTCTCGACTAAGTATGAAGTTATCGGCTTTGACCCGAGTGAGGCGGCAATCAAGGCCCTGAGACCGTCGCTTGTAAAAAAAATCCAAGTTGTCGAATCTCTGCAGGCGCTCGTTGAAAAATCGCAAATGGCGATCATTGCAACAAAGCCACAACAAGTCGGCAAAGCGGCGGCGGCGATTGAAGACCACCGCCTCGTGATCAGCATCGCAGCGGGTGTCGCACTCAAAACGATCGATGCTGCGCGTGGTGCACACGGGCCGACAATACGCGCAATGCCAAACACCCCGATGCAAATCCGTCGTGCGATGACTGCGTTTACTGGAAATAAATTTTGCACAGACGAGGACATAACTCTTACGCGGACTCTTTTTGAAAGCACAGGGGAAGCACTTTATCTCGATCAAGAAAAATTACTCCATGCAGTGACGGGTCTTTCGGGCTCGGGCCCCGCTTACGTCTATCTTTTCTTGCAGAGCTTAGAAGACGCCGGTGTTCTCTTGGGCCTCACTCGCGCCGATAGCCGCAAGCTCGCAATCACGACAGTCTTGGGCTCGACCGAACTCACGCGCCAATCGCAAAGATCGCCGCAAGAGCTCATCCACGATGTGACTTCACCTGGAGGAACGACTGCCGTGGCCTTGAAATCGCTCCACCGCCATGCTTTTCCACACGCGGTCATCGAGGCGGTGACCGCTGCGACGCGCCGCTCGGTCGAATTAGCTCTCGAAGGGCGCGGCGAAGCAAAAGACGCGGAGTAACGCAAATTTCTACGCGGTCTCTAACAGAAGAGAAAATCCTCCAACGCATACAAAGCTTAAAGTCGGCACAAACAAATTTAATACCCGGCGACGACATTGGATGCCTTGTCGGTAGTAGCAAAGCCGCTGCGAAAATTTACGCGGCAAGCGACAGCGTTATCGAGAACACGCATTATCGCAGTGAGTGGCTTACGCCGCAACAAATTGCGTATCGACTTTTTGCTCGCAACTGGTCGGATTTTTTATGCAAGGGAATTTTTCCGCATTCGGCTCTCTTGAATCTTGCTTTGCGACGCGAGCACGCAACGCACGAGTTTCTGGCGCCGTTCTTAAAAGAGCTCGACGCACTTTTCACAAAGCACAAAATTTGTCTCGTCGGTGGAGATACGGCACGGTCCGAAGTCGATATGTTCACGCTGGTATTCTTAGGTTCGCAAGGTAAATTTATCCCACGGAAAAACAAAACGGTTCGCACAGGTGATGCGCTTCTCCAGTTGGGTTCAGTTGGTGGCAGCGATTTCAGTCGGCATATCTTAGAAAATAAATTGCCGCATAAGAAAAATGATGTGAAAGGATTTCTCAAACCGCGAATTTTTCCGAATCTGCCGCAGCAGAGGCATCTCAAGGCAACCATCGATCAAAGCGATTCTTTAGAAAAATCTTTACGGCTTTTGGCGCATGCGAACGCGGCGATTCTCGAAGTCGAACTCTCCGATATTTCTGTCGAGCAGCACTTCAAGGCTTGGAAGAACGGCGCTCCCCAGGAAATCTTGACGGCAGCAGAAGACTTGGCCGTTTTCGCGATTGCTGCGCCTTCACTCAATGAAGCACCGACAAAACAGAGTGTCGCTTTTCGCCGTGTTGGAATAATAAAAGCTATCCGAGTTGAAAATCCCCACGTCGTCTACTTGTGGCGTGGAAGAAAGCTTTCGACAACTGCGCATGGATTCGAGCATTTCTAAAGCTCCACTCAAAATTCCTTTTGAAGGGCCACCGATTGTCTTGCACCGGCCGCAAATTCCACAGAACACCGGAAACATCGCACGGCTGTGTGTGGGAATACGTTCTCCCCTCATCATCACAGGCCGTGCGGGATTTAATCTTGACGCCTCTTCAGTGCGCCGTGCAGGGCTCGATCACTGGAGTGACTTGACGTTTCATCATTTTTTGCGTTTCAAAGATTTTCTTAAAGCGTTCCCGAAGCGGCGCATCGTAGCCGTGACAAAAACAGGCAGCGATTCTGCGTTGACCTTCGAGTGGCAAGAGGGCGACATCCCTGTCTTCGGAAGCGAAACGCAAGGGCTCTCCCCTACTTTTCTGCGTTATACACAACACAGTGTGTACATACCAATGAGCGGGCCTGTGCGTAGTCTCAATCTTTCGAACGCCGTCGCCGTGGTTGCGTATACATACGTTGCGCGGCTTTATGGCTCGAATGCGCGGCATCTCGAAACAGAATACCCGCGGCACGCATTCATAAGACGATCATGAGTACCCCAGATTTTCTCACGAATACTGAAGAGGCTTTAGCGAACGAACTACATGCGTTACGCAGCAAGAATGCTCCCGTCGAAGCTCCGCTTTCGCTAATCCCCTATCTTTCTCATCTGCATTACGTCCAATCGCGCAACCGCACACACCGCCAACTCTGGTTAGTTTCGGACGACCAAACTGCGCTCGAACTCGTGCGCGCTTGGGAGTCGATCCGAACGCTTCAACCGAAGAAATACGAGTTTGCAGCTCTTGTCTCCTGGGGAGTTATTCCTTATAGCTTTACTTTATCGGACAAAGAAAAAGAATACCAACGCACGCGCGCGACGCATCTTATCCACTCCACCGAGGCATGCCTTTTGGTTGCATCGATTGAAGGCATCTCTCAGTTTATCACAGTGCCCGATAAAGACTCTTCGGTCCAGACTGTCAAGAAAGGAGCGACTCTTTCGCGCAGTCATTTTATCGCCGCTCTGGCACAGTATGGATTTGCCCAAATAAATCCCGTAACACGGCCCGGAGAGTTTTCAGTCAAAGGCAACATCATCGATCTTTTCCCTCCCGATCGTGAATACCCCGTACGCCTCGATTTCTTTGGCGATGAGGTCGAAAGTATCAAGGCGTTTTCACACGAAACACAGCGCAGCACAGAAAACCTCACTGAAGTACGCGTTGCTGCGCTCCAGGCGACGCTGACAAATATCGAAGCTGCGGTCGATCAGTTCATAAAAAAAAACGCGCTCCAAGGAAAACTCTTGCCGCCCATTTTGCAAACCAGTGGGTTAAACCTCGCGGGGTTTGCAGACCTTTATCCGGCTCTGCAAAAAACCGTTTCCGCACTCGACGTGTGGACGCACGACCTCTTTGTTTTTGAACCGGAGAAAGTTCTTGCGCGGCTTGGAAGCGTGACTCAAGAGCGCACCTATCTTTTTGAGAAATCGGAAAGTGCGGCGAAGCTTAGACCGAACGAACTCTTTGTCGAAAACTCCACCATCGAAGAAAAACTTCTGAGTGCACGCGAAGTCGCGAATGCCTCAGAAAATTCTGCATGGGTAGAAACTCCAAAGTTCGGCGGCAGGTTGGGCCTTCTCAAAGACTTTATCGAGAACAAGAACAGAAATAAAATCTGGTATTTTATCGAATCGGAAAATCAGCGCGAGAGGCTCTTGAGTGCTCTCGCCGATTTTCAACCCGTCAACCTCATCGGCGAATTTTATCCCCACGGATTTACAAACGGCGAAACGGTTGTCTTTACAGAACACGATATTTTTGGCCGCGTTGTCAGAAAATATGCGGCAGACAAAAATATAAGCCGTCTCATTGAGAGCTACACCGATCTCAAAGAAGGCGACTATGTAGTCCACGTCAATTATGGCATCGCGCGGTTTGCTTCGCTCAAGCGCATGAAGGTGCAGCAGAACGAGCGCGACTTTCTTGAACTCTCTTTTTCGGATGGTGACAAACTCTTTGTTCCACTCGATCAACTAAACCTTGTCCACAAATACATTGGCGCGACAGAAAACCCACGCTTAGATCACTTGGGCAAAAAATCGTCGTGGGCAAAAACGCGCGCACGGGTGAAGCGCATCGTCGATTCGATTGCAGAAGAACTCATCGAACTTTACGCTAAGCGACTCGAAGAAAAAGGCTTCATGTATCCTCCGGATTCGAGCTTTCAGCACGACTTTGAAGCGGCGTTCCCTTACACGGAAACCGAGCACCAACTGGAAACGATCCAAGCCATCAAAGCCGACATGGAATCAGAGCGTGCGATGGACCGCCTTGTGTGCGGCGATGTCGGTTTTGGTAAAACCGAAGTGGCGATACGCGCAGCTTTTAAGGCCGTCATGGCAGGCAAGCAAGTAGCACTTCTTTGCCCGACGACGATTCTCGCGTTTCAACATTTTCGCAGCTTCAGCCAACGCTTCGCCGATTATCCCGTGCGCATCGATTACATGAGTCGATTTCGCAGCACAACCGAAATTATAGAGATCAAGCAGAAACTCAAAGAGGGCAAACTCGACATCGTGATTGGCACGCACGCGCTCTTGGCGAGCGACATTACATACAAATCACTCGGGCTTCTCATCATCGACGAAGAGCAACGCTTCGGCGTGGCGCATAAAGAGAAGCTCAGACAAATGAAGCATAACTTGGATTCTTTAGCTCTGACTGCAACGCCCATCCCCCGAACGCTCCACATGTCGCTTGCGGGGATTCGAGAACTCAGTATTATCGAAACCCCACCCGCCGACAGGCGCAAGATTGAAACGCATGTCTTGACGGACAACGAAGAAGTCTTGCGCCTTGCCATCAAACGCGAACTCGATAGGGGCGGGCAAGTCTACGTGCTTCACAACAAAGTGAAGACAATTCAAGAACAGGCGCTCAGAATCCATTCGCTCGTGCCTAAGTCGCGAACGGCAGTCTTGCACGGGCAGATGAGCGAAAACGCGATCGAAGAAATTATGGTGGATTTCTACCAACACGCCTACGATATTTTGGTGAGCACGACAATTATCGAATCGGGAATCGATATTCCGAACGTCAACACGCTCATCGTTTTGAACGCGCATGAGTTTGGGTTAAGCCAACTCTACCAACTCAAAGGGCGTGTGGGCCGCTCTGACAAACAAGCGTATGCGTATTTCTTCTACCCCTCACCTTCGATAAAGACTCTCACGGGGGAAGCGGCGCGGCGACTCGAAGTGCTCGCAGAATATGACGACTTGGGCGCGGGATTCAAAATAGCGATGAAGGATTTAGAAATACGCGGCGCAGGCAATATCTTGGGGAAAGAGCAAAGCGGCGAAATTATGGAAATTGGCTTTGAGCTTTATTCTGCGATGCTGAACGACAAGATCCGTGAGCTGCGCGGACAGAAGCAAGAAGAGACGGAGTTCCACTCGACCATCGTCTTACCGTGCGATTGGTATTTTCCAGACGCGTATATCGAAGAGACGCGCGCAAAGATGGAATTTTACAAATCGATTTCTGCCGCTGAAAGCCTCGAAGACTTTGTCTCTGTGCGCGAAGCTCTTATCGACCGCTTCGGTCCACCGCCGGAAACTGTCGAGACGATGCTTCTTTATGAAGAAATACGCCACTTAGCCGACGCGATGCGTTTAGAGCGTGTCGCAGTGGAGATGCAAACAAAGTCGTGCTACCTTCTGGTGGGTGCGTCCCACCGCATCGACATGGAAAAAATGATGGGACTCTTAAGCCGCGACCGCCGCGTGACACTCGACCCCAGCGACACGAAGCGCATCAACCTGAACCTTGCGTTAGAGCCTTCGATTGCATTCCTTCGCGAATTGCGCGCGTTATTAAAATTTTTGAGTTTGGGCGCGTCCTAAATCTCAAATAACCCAGTTCTTTAACTACGGAAACGCGGCCGACAGGCCGAAAATTAACCATGGATATTTCAACCCTCCAAAGCCTTGAAGCTCAAGGAGCGCATGCGAAAATTGAACTCGCGCTGTCGCAAAGCACGGGCACACTCCAAAGCCCGCAAGTTCTGCAATATGCGACACAATACTATGTGCGTCGGGGAAAGCCCGACAAAGTCCTTACTTACTATTCGCAATACGTACAGACGAGCACCGAGGGCAACCGCGACTTGAATGCCGTAGGAATGGCGATAGAATGCGCGCAAAAATTAGGAAAGCATAGCTTGACGCAAGACTATTTTTTTGCCTTGAGTAACAGCGAACGCGAAGCACTCCCTCCGCAGGCATTGCTCCACGTCTGCGAGGCGTTTCTGGCTCTCGGCAAAATAAACGAAGCGGAAAAAGTCTGTGGGTTTCTGCGTAAGCGGAGCGGCCTCAACGCTTTGCCCAATTTCGATTCGATGATTCAAAGCCGCTTCGGCAGCGCGGTTGGTGTACGCAAATTTATCGAAAACACAAAACCCTCTTTTACCAAAGCGCACAAAGATGAGAGCATAAACACGGCGATTTCATTGGCGATGGCGCACATGGCAGAGGGGAACTTCAGGGCTGCGTTAGATGTGCTCACGCAATGTAAGTCAGCTGTGACGCTTTGCTAAATCGCCTTTGAAAAACCTTTCTGCTCGCTGCCTTTTCGATACGCATCGAAAACCGACGCGATGTGGCGGATAATGAAACTGCCGGTTTCTGTGGTTTCAAAATGTGTACTATCCATTTCCGCATGCCCTTCTTCGACGTAGTGCTCTAAGTCCGTCATCTCGCGAGCGAAATGTTCGGTGAAGTGAATCCCATATTGCTCTTCGATTTCTTTGAAGCGGATTTGAAAATTCGACATGAGTTGCGTAATAATTTCATGGCGCAGCGCATCTTCTGTGCTCATTGCAAAGCCCTTCTCAAACCAAGCGTTTTGATTTTGAATTGCATTGCGATAGCCCGACATCTTGATGTGGTTTTGCATGTAGACACCCGAGACAAAACCAATCGCACTCGTGCCGAACGCGAGCATGTCGAGAGTCTTCTGCGTTGTGTATCCCATGAAGTTTCGATGCAGCGTTTTGTTTCTATAAGCCTCGGTTAGAGAATCGCCCGGCAAACCAAAGTGATCCATCCCAATTTGCTCATACCCCATCTTCTCGAAGCGTTCGCGAGCCGAGAGGTAAATCCGTAATTTTTCTGTGGGCGTGGTGAGCGCCGATGCGTCGAGACGGCGTTGGTGGTGCTTGAGCCAAGGCACATGCGCGTAAGAAAAAAGCGCGATACGGTCGGGCATGAGCTCCTGAATGAACGCCAAATTCGACTGGTAACTTTCGAGAGTTTGGTGAGGCAGGCCATAGATGAGGTCGATGTTGACGGAGCTAAAACCCTCGCGACGGCTTTCGACGACAACGTCTTTGATGTGGTCGATGTTCTGCGGCCGGTTCACCGCTTCGAGCACCTTCGATGTCACGTCTTGCACGCCATAGCTCACGCGGTTAAAACCTAACTTGCGCAGGTGAGGCAAATACCCCTCGGTTAAAACCGCGGGATCCAACTCGACCGACATTTCAGCGTCAGTCGTAAAATCAAAATACCGGTGCAAGCCTTCAAAGAGTAAATCCCAATGGCTCAGGTGCAAGAAGTTGGGAGTGCCTCCACCGAAATGGATTTGGCTAACCAAAGGCTTCCCGCCCTCCCCGTTATGCAAGAGTTGTGTTTTGAGTCTTATCTCATCGAGCAAAAGTGGTAGATACGAATCGACGACATCGATGCGGCGCGAGAGGAGCACATTACAACCGCAATACAAACACTGGTTCGCGCAGAACGGCAAGTGAATGTAAACAGAAAGCGGCTTAGCGGTGTCGAGCGCGCCATAACTTTTTGCAAGAGCCGAGTCTTCGAGAGCGCCAAACTCGAGCGCTGTTGGATAAGAGGTATAACGCGGCACGGGAGAATTATAGCGTAAGATAAGGTCTTCGACGATTTTGTTCTCGAGCATGGAAAAGCAAACTGCAACGCGCCGGGGCGGCGTCAAGTGTGCCGATTTGCTCGGTCAACGAATGGTCAGGGGGCCCAGTTACTCAAATTGACGCGCTGTTTCTCTAAGAAAGAATGCCTAAATGCCATCTATTTCCGTGAGCCGCGAATCGGAGACTCGTGTAAAGGCCGACATCACAGTCAACTCTGAAGAGCTCAAACCTGCCGAAGAAGCAGCGTTAAAAAAAGTCGGAGCGAACGCCGAAATCAAAGGTTTCCGCAAAGGCAAGGCTCCAGCGCACCTTCTCAAGCAAAAATTTGCAGGCGACATTCGCCTGGAGACGCTCTATGCTCTCATCGACAACCACATAGAAGAAGTAGAGACGAAAGCAGCAGAGCGCATTTACCGCGTTGTGCGCATCGAGAAGGTCGAGGAAAAAGGCGACAAGATGTCTTTTACAATTCAGCTCGATCTTTTCCCGTACGTTAAAATCGGCAAACTGAAAGTTGCTCAGCTTACAAAGCACATCCCCACAATCGAAGAAAGCGACATCGACCAAGAAATCAAAGACCGCCTCTTACGCTTTGCGACTTACGAAGAAAGCGATAATACGTTCGCCGAAAAGAACGATAAAGTCACGGTCGATTTTGAGATTTGGATAGACGATGCTCCATCGGGGGAAGTCCAACAAGGCTTCGAGGTCGAGTTGGGTTCGGGTTCGCTGAGCCGCGAACTCGAACAGCAAATTATCGATAAGAAAGGCAAAGTCGGCGAAGAGTTCAAGCTCAAGAAAAACCTTCAGGCGCAAGAGGCAGACAAAGAACGCTCTTACGAAATTATTGCGACTCTCACAAAAATTTTGAAACCGCGCCTTCCCGAACTCACCGATGCGCTTGTCTCTGAAAAGTTTGCGCCATCAAAGACAATTAGCGAATTCCGTGCACGAGTCCGCACAGGATTGGAAAAACGCTTCATGGTCGCGCTCATCCGATCTGAAACGGACAAGGCGCTCAAGACGCTGCAACAGAATGCAGAGTTTTTTCTATCTGAAAGCTATTTGCAACAAAAAATAAGCGATTTCTTCACCGAACGAAAAATCGAAAGAGAAAGCGTTTCGGAGAAACAAATCGCAGACTTGAGCAAGGCATTGAGCGAGATGGAAAAACCCAATCTACTCTTTACACAGCTTATCCGCGACGCCGAGAAGAACTACCAGAAAAAACATAAGAGCGAAGACACATACCGAGACTTGTTTAAGAAATATGTCCGCGCCGAGACAGAAAGCGTAGAAAGCCCGACCGGTAAATCCGAAGAGTTCCTGAATTTCTTGAACGCACAAATCGATCAGATGTCCTCAGCCGAGGATAACAGCCCGTGGGCTTCTATAATCTCTTCTTACCTGACTGTTTTCAACCGGGAGTTTATCTTCAACTATTTTGAAGACGAAGGCATCGTGAAAAAAGGAAAAAAAATGGGATATGCAGAACTTGGAAAACAACTATCTGCGGAAAATGCCAGCGAGGCGAACGAGGCTTAGGCGTCGATGAAGTTTATTTACGCACTGCTTCTAAGCTCTGCTCTCTTTGCCGAACCGAGTGCAAAGAGCAGTTGGCAGGCCATGGTCGAAAAGGCGCAGGGCCTACTGCAAAAAACTACCATCGACATGGATAACGCCCTCTTGCAAACGTATCAAGGGTATATGGGTAAGTGGGTCCAGGCTTCTGCACGGTCGGCAATCACCAAGATTTGCAAAAAAGAAATTTGCGACTCAAAACTTTTCTTCGCACTCAATGAAATCTCCGCCTCCGATAAATATACACGAAGCGCGGGCTTTGTTTTTGTTCCTTATACTAAACGCCAACTGCAGGCGTTTGAAGATTCTGGAATCGAACGCCAAAAAATACAAATCAAGAAAGGCCAATACCTGTGGCCCACCCCAGGCATCCGCATCACGAGCCGCGTCGGTACGCGGTGGGGCAGACTCCACGGTGGTATTGATATTGCGGCGGCGCGCGGCAGTATCGTTGTGGGTGCGACCGAAGGCCGCGTGTTGCGCGTCGGCGACCAAGGGCCTTATGGAAACTGTGTCTTAGTGGAAAACAGCGACGGCACGCTGGCATGGTATGCCCACCTTTCAGAATGGGTTGTTAAAGTCGGCGACAAAATCCAACCGGGGCAGCTCGTGGGCTTTTCTGGAAACACCGGACGATCCACCGGTCCCCATCTGCATTTTGAAATACGCACGCAGCAAGGCGTAGTGCTCGACCCCGAACAATTCTTTTTCACAAATTACGAAGAGAATCTAAAAGAATCGGCCGAATACGAACTTCGACTCGCGACAAAGGGCAAGGTGGCGGCGAGTGCCCCGTCTGTTTCGAGATAGACACGGTGGAATTTCTCCGCGAAAGACCTCGACGAAACCGCGTGTCCGCCGGCGTGCGTGCGCTCAGCTCTGAAACAGAAATCCGTAAAGAAAAACTCATCGAACCTATTTTCCTACTCGACGGCGAAAATAAAACGCAGGACATCTTATCGATGCCCGGCATTTTTCGCATGAGCGAAGACGTGGCCTTGAAGCATATCGAAAGCTCGCTACGCCTGGGCATTCGCTCCTTTATCCTTTTTCCGGCGGTTGAAGAAAGCTTCAAAGACAGCGAGGGGTCTTACTCTTACTCCAAAAATAATTTTTATCTGCGTATTATTAAAACCCTCAAGCGAGAGCTCCCCGAAGCGGTCTTGATTTCAGACGTTGCGCTCGACCCGTACTCTTCAGACGGGCACGACGGCATTGTGAAAGACGGCAAAATCGTAAACGACGAAACGCTCGACGTCTTAGGTAAAATGTCGCTTGCGCAAGCCGAAGCCGGAATCGACATCTTGGGCCCTTCTGATATGATGGATGGTCGCGTGGCTTACTTGCGTGACGCATTAGACACAGCGCGTTTTACGGACGTTGCAATTATGTCTTATACGGCCAAATACGCAAGCGCATTCTACGGGCCATTCCGTGACGCGCTCGACTCGAAGCCCAAGTTCGGCGACAAAAAAACTTATCAAATGGACGCGGCGAATGCACGCGAGGCTTTACGCGAGGCGCGTCTCGACACAGCCGAGGGCGCAGACTACCTCATGGTGAAACCTGCGCTCGCCTACTTAGATATTATCTACCGATTGAAAGAAGCGAGCACCCTACCGATTGTCTGCTATAACGTGAGCGGAGAATACGCGATGGTGAAAGCCGCAGGCGCCAAAGGGTGGATTGATCCCACACGCGCTCGCGATGAAATGCTGCTTGCATTCTTTCGTTCAGGTGCAGACGCAGTCATAACGTACTTTGCCCGAGAATTTGTTCAATGAGTTACCTGAACGCGGCGTTCTGGCAAGTTCAAATCACCGTGTCCAAAGAGAGCTCTTTTGAGATCGAAGATTTTTTCTTGCGTTCGGGAGCCATCAGCACTTATGAACTCCTCTATGCAGAAGGGCGGCCTTCAAACCTCACCGAAGAGAACACCGAGCTTTTCTTTTTTTTTACGAAGACCTTTCCCGCGCGCGCTTTCACTCCGATGGCTTTGGCGTCTTTGGGATTTACCCATCTTCCGTTTAGCGTGTCCGAGGTGAAATACTCCGACTACCTCAAGGAGTTTGAAAAGACTTTCCGCGCCTTTGCGTTGACGCAAAAAACTGCCCTCGTTCCGCCTTGGGATGAAAACAACCCCGAGGTGAACGAGAACTTCAAGCGCCTCTTTTTAATTCCAGGCATGGCTTTCGGGACGGGAAAACATGCGACGACACAACTGATGATTGAATTCATCGAAGAGAATGTGCGGCCTACGGACACCGCCATCGACATGGGATGCGGTTCGGGAATTCTTGCGCTCGCAGCGCTTCTTCACGGCGCAAAAGAAGTTTACGGCGTCGACGTCGAAACGCTCGCCATTGAGTCGGCGCATGCAAACCTCGAACTCAATCAAAAAAAATACGAGAAGCAATACGATGCAAGTTTCACCGTGGGAGACTTCTCTACTCTCTCGACAATTTTGTTAAAAAAAGAGACGACTCTTTTTCTTGCGAATATCTTACCGAATATTTTCGAGGCGAACCGAGAAGCGCTCCAGAGTGCACTCGCTGAGAGCCGTGCATGGGCTCTCTCGGGAATTCCTATTGAGCAAGAAGCAAAGTTTACGGCATTTTTGAAAACGATTACCGAGACCAATTTTCAAATACGCCGCAAAGAAGACTGGCTCATGTATTCGGCCAGCGAATAACGGATTAATCCCACGAAAACTCTAAGACGCGAGACGCGCCATGCCGGGGAACTTGACCTTGTCGCGTTTATACCCCAAGAGCGCACTCAAGGTTTGATAGCGGTTCATCCCTTGGCTGATTTCGATGTCGTCGCCCGTAAACTGGATCGGATGCTCATAACCCGACGCATGCGCGAGGCTTAAAAGCTCCTTGCGAAAACCTTTGATGAAACGCGCAGCGCGGTGTTTTTTATCCTCGACGTTGAAACCGCTTTGCAACCACCAATTCTGCGTCGCAATTCCCGTCGGGCAATGGCCCGTATGGCACTTCTGCGCTTGGATGCACCCAATCGAAAGCATCGCCTCGCGCGCTACGTTGATGAGGTCGCACCCCATCGCAAAAGCGACGACTGCGCGGTCTGGAAAACCCAATTTACCTGAACCGATAAACGCAATGCGCTCGGAAACTTTTGCTTTTTGAAAAATTTGGTAAACGCGCGCAAAGCCGACTTTGAACGGGAGAGAGACGTGGTCTGCGAAAGTCAGCGGGGCGGCCCCGGTGCCCCCCTCGCCCCCATCGATGGTGATGAAGTCGGGCCCTTTTTTCGTTTGCTTCATGCGCACGGCGAGTTCTTCCCAAAACGCCAGTTCGCCAATCGCGCTTTTGATGCCGATGGGCAAACCCGTGGCACTCGCCAGCTTTTCGATAAAGCGGATCATCTCATCGACGCCTGAGAACTCGCTGTGGTAGTTTGGAGAGATACAATCTTCGCCTTCTTTTACGCCGCGGATCGCTGCAATTTCAGCAGTCACCTTGACGCCGGGGAGAATTCCCCCTTTACCCGGTTTGGCCCCTTGAGAGAGTTTGAGTTCAATCAAACGGATCTGCGGGTAGGTCTCTATTTTCTCGACGGTCTTGTCTAAAGAGAAACCCTTCTCGTCGCGCGCGCCAAAATAGCCTGTGCCAATTTGCCACGCCACATCGGCACCACTTGCGTGATACGAAGAAAATCCACCTTCCCCCGTGTTATGCCAACACCCAGCAATTTTTGCGCCTTGGTTGAGCGCAGAAACCGCACGATCGCCCAGAGACCCAAAAGACATCGCCGATATATTTACAATCGAAGGCGGACGCCACGCTTTTTTGCGGTTATGCCCTTCGCCTAAAATTTTGAGTGCAGGTACAGCAGAGGCGTCGCCGTTAATGGCGACCGCCTTACTTTCTGGGAACGGAAACATCGCGTGTTTAATGATTGGATAACCCGCTTCGTAAAGCTGCTCGGTTGTACCGAAACCAAAGTTGCTGTTTTGCCCCTTCGAGGTGGCGTAGACCCAACGCCTTTCAGCGCGGTTGAACGGCATTTCTTCTTTATCGTTCGCAACCCAGTACTGCCGCAGCTCTGGCCCCAGAACTTCAAGCAAATAGCGCAGATGCCCGACGACAGGAAAGTTGTGCAAAATAATATGTTTTTTTTGCGTCAAGTCGTGAATTAAGACTGCGATCAAAAATATCCCAATCGCAATGAAAGTAGTCCACACGGGGTGTTGTGCAATAAATTGAATGATCGAATCCATGTGGATAGGCTAATTTTCTGCGAGCGTTAGACAAGTGATTTATCACGCCCTGGAAAGAGGCTAAAATCTCTCTACAACACAGGTAAATAAATTTGGTGCAACACAATACTCTTGAGTTTCTGAATCTCTTGGAGTGCCGTATAAAATGCACTGCGTTTCGCAGCATGCGTGTGGATCACGACATCGACCTCGCCCTGGATCGCAGCCGAGTGATCTTGGTGCACAGACGCAATCGAAAGCGCACAGTTTCCGAGAATTTGCGCGATGGCCGCCAATACCCCCGGTTGGTCTTTCACGCGCAGACGCAGATAAAATGCGGAGCTTGTCTGCGCAATATCGCCGATGGCGAGATAGCTCCCATCGTATTCTAAACGCAGCTTCGTATTTTCACTTTGAAGATGCAGCAAATCAGAATAGACAGAAAACGCCGTAGGGAACTTTCCCGCCCCCTTGCCCATAAACAAATGTTCGCCCGAGTATTCGCCGTGAAAAAGAATCGCGTTGTTTTCATATTCGATGTCATAGAGGACGTTTTTTTCAGAAACGAGTGCCGGGGTGACGTGCATAAAGTGTTGGTTGTCGATAAAATCATATTCCGCGACAAGCCTTATGCGGTTTGCAAAACGCTCCGCCCACTGCATGTCTTGTTGGGTCACTTCGGTAATACCACGTACTTGAATATTTTTCGCCTCGACCCATTTACCCGTGACGAGTGAAACAAGCAACGCCAATTTTTGCTGCGCGTCGTAACCACCGACGTCTAAGGTCGGGTCTGCCTCGGCCAAACCCGATTTTTGCGCAGCTTCGAGAACGTCGCCATAAGGCATTCGGTCTTTGCGCATGCGCGTCAGAATGTAGTTCGTCGTACCGTTGACGATTCCCATGAGTCTCGTTATTCGCTCGTTGCGAAAAACTGCTTCGATATTGCGCACAATCGGTATAGCGCCTGCAATCGCCGCCTCGTAGCAGATGATGCGACCGTTCCGTTCGGCCAGTTGAAAGAGGGAATAGCCGTGCTCTGCCAAGAGAGCCTTGTTGGCTGTCACAACATTTTTGCCGTTATCGAGAGCCGTGCGCACCACATAGAGCGCATCGTCGATGCCCCCCATGAGCTCGACCACTGTGTCAATCGAAGAATCTTTCAAAATCAAATCTTTATCGGCAGAGGCTTTAATCCCCCGGAGGAGCTCGCTCTTGCGCTGAAAGCTGCGGTCGACGACTGCGGCCACTTCAATGCCGCTCTTCTTCTCGCGTAAAATCTGGAGGAGCCCCTGCCCCACCGTGCCGAAGCCAAAGATACCAATCCGCATTATCTACCTACTTTTTTTTCTACCCTTTCGTACCGGCTTAGGTTCCGTATAAGGTTCGATGAGAAGAGCGAGCCGCTCTTCGATATATTTTGTGCTAAACTTGCGTTCGGGAAAATCTTGTTCGAAGAGCTGCAAAATATTTTTCCCCACGGCCTCTTCGCGCGCTTGCGAATAGGGATATGCATAGACCGTGACATAGTCGCCGGTCGTCTTGAAGAAAATTTTGACGCGCGCCCCTTTATTCAAGTTTTCAAAATTACCGACATCGATGCGCTCGCGCACCGAATATTCTCCCTCATAGTTCTTACTCAAATCTTTCACATCCGATTTGCGGATGAACGCGCTCCCGCATTCAAGAGTAAGAATCGAGAAGGCAAAAAGCGCCGCTTGTGGGACTAACCTACGTAAAAAAGGCATCTATGTTAAGTGGATAATGTTTTCAGAGCGTAAACCGTTTTATGCCCACTAATTCATCGGGTGCAGGCGCGTTTTGTGGGTTTCTTATGACTTGCGAACGGATTCACCTTAATGCAATCTGAAAACTGCAAACCTCGCCCCTCACCTTTTCTGACAAGAGATGAGGGGCTGCTAAAGCGGCCAGCGATTTGTCGACAAATCGCATTGCCTGCTCGCAGTTTTCTTGTATTTGATGCCTCATGACGGCGAATCCGTTCGCTATGTACCCACAAAACGCGCCCGCACCCTAATTCGTCTCTATAATCACCAACGTCAAATCGTCGCTCTCGTCTCCAAAATCTGTGAAGCCTTCAATCCGGCGGCGCAAAAACGCCAACTGGTCTGCCGGCGCATCGTGAATCGATGACGAGACCCAATCGAAGAATTTTTTCTGTCCCAAAAGCCTTCCCGACTTATTAAAAACATCGAATGCACCGTCTGAAAAAAGTAGAATGCGCGCTTCTCTGCTTGAGATTTCGACTTCTGTCGCATGGTAGTTATTTGGTATTACTCCCAAGAGCCTTTGGCTTTCTTCTAAACGCAGAAATTTTTCGCCCGTGTAAACGAGTGCTGGGTGCTGGCCGGCGTTGATATAAGATAATGCGATTCTATCGGGCATGAAAGTCAACTGAAGCGCGAAGAGTGTGATGAATTCATTGCCGCGATAATACTCAACAAAGTATTGATTCAGCCCATTGACCGCTTCTTCGAGGCTCTCTCCTCGGCCCACCATCGCTCCACGCAAGTACGCGCGCGCAAAAACAACCAGATAGCCGCTCGAAATACCGTGGCCGCTCACATCACCTAAAATGACGACAAATTTATCGGGCTCGACT
>CAUJII010000042.1 GCA_963205035.1 Spirochaetota bacterium | reverse complement strand
AATTTCTCCGTCGATGAGTTGCGCGAGCGTCCCTTCCGGTAAACGCGCAAAATCAGTCGTTGTTTTTCGCTGCAATGTGGATTGCATGATCGTCTGTGCCTAATCCTCGCGTGCGAGCGGAGCGGCGTAGCCATGCTCGCGGAGCAGCGCCACTTGCTTTGCCTCGTCCAAATCCGCCGCAACCATTTCATGGATCATTTGCTCGAGTGTTATCTCGGGCACCCAGCCCAATTTCGCTTTCGCCTTCGCTGGGTCGCCGAGAAGAGTCTCGACCTCGGTGGGTCGATAGTAACGGGGGTCAATCCGCACCAGCGTGTCACCGTTCTTAACTGCCGGTGCCTTGTCGCCTGCCACAGAGGCAACGATACCTACTTCTGCTTCTTTCGTACCTTGCCATTTGAGCGCAATGCCGAGTTCGGCGGCGGATTTTTCAATAAACGTACGCACCGAAATCTGTTTGCCGGTTGCGATGACAAAGTCTTCGGGCACATCTTGTTGCAGCATGAGCCATTGCATGCGCACATAATCTTTCGCATGGCCCCAATCGCGCAGCGCGTCGAGGTTGCCCATGTAAAGGCAAGTCTCGTTGCCCTGCGCTATGTTCGCAAGGCCGCGTGTGATTTTGCGCGTGACAAACGTCTCACCACGGCGCGGCGATTCGTGATTGAAGAGAATGCCGTTACACGCATAAATACCGTACGCCTCGCGGTAGTTGACGGTAATCCAATAGGCGTAGAGTTTTGCGACGGCATAGGGACTGCGCGGGTAGAAGGGAGTTTTTTCGCTTTGTGGGATTTCTTGCACCAAACCATAAAGCTCGGATGTGCTCGCCTGGTAGTAGCGCGTCTTTTTTTCAAGACCCAAAATGCGAATCGCTTCGAGAAGACGCAGCGCGCCCAACGCATCGGCGTCGGCGGTGTACTCGGGGCTCTCGAAACTCACGGCAACATGGCTCTGTGCGCCGAGGTTGTAGATTTCATCGGGCTGCGTCTGCTGCACAATACGCGTGAGGTTCGCGCCGTCGGTTAAATCGCCGTAGTGCAAAACAAAGTTGCGGTTCTGCGCGTGTGGGTCTTGGTAGATGTGATCGACGCGGGCTGTATTAAGAAGCGAAGCACGCCGCTTGATGCCGTGGACTTCATAACCCTTCTCGAGTAAAAATTCGGCGAGGTACGATCCGTCTTGGCCCGTGATGCCGGTAATGAGTGCGACTTTTTTCATTTTATTTTATACGTATCATAGCGTTAAAATCTTCTCTAGCGAATTGAATCCGAAAATATGGGTGCCTTGGTGCTGACGATTGGTCGTGTTGCCGTAGATCAAAGTGGGCGACACAGCGGTTTTTTTAGCAAGTGCAAGATAACGTTTTAACCCGATAAAAAAGTCGGAATTAATCGTCATACCCGATTTTATTTCAACGGGGATCAACTTTCCTTGTGTTTCAAGAAGCAAGTCGACTTCGTTGCCGTTGCTATCGCGCCAAAAATACAGCATTGCCGTTTGACCCGCGTTGAAAAATAATTTCTTAATTTCGCCGACGATGTACGTTTCAAAAATCGCACCGCGTAGCGGATGGCTATCAAGCTGCCACGGTTCTTGCACTCCCAGTAGCCAACACAATAGTCCGCTGTCATAAAAATAAAGTTTAGGAGTTTTTATCAATCGTTTATTAAAATTCTTGTGGTGCGGTTTCAAGAGAAAAACGATATAGCTAGTTTCTAAAACAGAAATCCATTCTTTTGCGGTGTTGTGGGTGATACCACAATCGTCGGCGAGCGAGCTTAAATTCAATAGCTGGCCACTTCGCCCGGCGCATAAGCGTACAAAACGCTGAAACGCCGCAAGGTCTTGTACTTTTAAGAGTTGGCGGACATCGCGTTCTATATAAGAGCTAACATAGGCGGCAAACCATTGTGTTGGGTTTACCGGGCGGTCGTACAAAGCCGGATAGCCGCCCATAAAAAGAGCAGAGTTTAAGTCGGAGGGCTTTTTTTTGCCTCTCACTAACTCGTTATATGCTAGAGGTAAGAGCTCGATAAAAGCCGAACGGCCAGCCAACGACTGCGTGACGCCTGAAAGTAAGCCGAAGTGTTGCGAACCTGTAAGTAAAAAAAGCCCTAAGCGACCGTCGTTATCTACCCGTTCTTGCAAATAAGAAAATAGCTCGGGAGCGCGTTGCACTTCGTCAATCACCCCGCCATTCGGAAACTGCATGAGAAAATTACGCGGGTCGTTGATTGCCCAGTTGCGGGTGTCTATAGCCTCAAGATTGATATAAGGTAGCTTGGAAAAAACCATGCGCGAGAGGGTTGTTTTTCCCGATTGCCTGGGTCCTGTGATCGTAACAATCGGAAACCCTTTCAAAAGGCTTTTGAGATGTGCTTCAACGGTTCGGCGAACCATAAACCACGAAAGCCGATTTATGTAAATTGTAAATCACTTTCTCAATTTACATAAATAGCTCAAGCCGCTTCGTAGCCCTATTTCTTCTCTACTACGTCCCGCACCTCTTCGATAATTTGTTTCGTTTCTTTCTTGCTCATGCCTACACGATAAGCCACGGCGTTCATATCGTCCGGCAAAGGGTCGCCATTGCCGTTGATTGTTGTCGTGTGGAAGCCGTTAAACCCGCCGCTGGGTAAAAGGTCATAAGCCGGAGAGAGCCGCCATTCATTATCGATAAATTGAAAAGAAAAATTTTTGGCGTGGTCGTCGCGATTTTTGATCGCGACGTTAAAAACCATCAGACGAAAGAGTTTTTTTACTTCTTGCATATTTTTTGTGAGCTCGAAACACGCCTGAAGCAACGATGTATAGTCTAAACTGGGTTCCCGATAATTGGCGTGCAAGAGACCGGCAGCACTTATAGTATGAATTTTTTTTACGTGCGCCTGCGTGACGAGGCGATCGAATCTTTTTACGCCAAAATATTTTTTATCGAACAATTTTGTTTCGGGCATTTCAATCCCACACTGCTTCGCGAGCAGCGAGTATTGATACTCTGTTTTTCCAATGTTTTTGTCGTCGTTTAACGCCTTGAATTTTATCAGCCATTCTTCACCATTAACGGTAACGAAGACCTTGGGGCGCGCACCGCCCGACGCACCCGCATATTGATAGAGGGTGTCTAAACCTTTGCCGCTATATTGTGTCGTCAAAATTTTTTCCGCTTCGGCGGCTAATTTGGTAAAATCAAGAGCGTGCTCTTTTTTCTTTTCTCCAAAATCGGGACGGTATTCTAAAGCACCCCTGCCGGTAGAGCCAACAAGGGCAAACCGTTGCAGCAAGTTTAAGTGCTGAAACCCTTTTTTATGTAAATACCTGTCAAAAAGTAAGCGCCCCCAACCGTCGGGTAGACTGTCGTCAAAAACACCAAAGCCGCCTTCGAAGGGGGTGTGCTTTGCAAGAAAGACATTGCTTTCTAACGGCAAGTGAAAAGGTGATATCGAGCTTCCCGTTTGTAAATAGCTCGCGTCATATTCAAAGGCGCACAACCCCTGAGGGGTCAACGCCATACGGCCCACTTTTTGGTTGGCTAAAAAAACTTCAACGGCATGGATTTTTAGAACAGGATGCGGTTTTGTTTTGGGCATCGCTATCTCTTTCTTGGAGACGATGCCCGTTGGCGTCTGTCCGTTTGCTGCTCTGCAATCACTTCGTCGATATTTTGATAGGCGCGTTTTGAGAAAAGCCGCGTAAAAATATCGCTGTCGTCTAAAACCGCCGCAGTTAAAATTAGGTTTCTGACTGTTGTTTCGCCGGTCTCTTCAAACTTGCGGTAAGCGTCGTAGCCAATACCTGCGCGTGCAGCAAACTCTCGTTGGCTTAAATTCTTTTCTAACCGCCTCTCTTTGAGACGCTTCGCAAGCCCTGTTAGAATAGACTTTACAGAATTTTTTCTAATTATGTTTTTTTCCACAATTAACCCGTTATTTAGGTCTTAATTGTGTAAATGTACACAATTAAGTGACGTGTCAACTAATTCGTTACTCCCCCTATCCTTGCTAATTTGTAGTCTCCACTCAGAACATTTTGCCACCACGTTTTATTATCTAAATACCATTGCACTGTTTTGCGCAAACCTGTCTCGAAAGTTTCTTGCGGCTTCCACCCAAGCTCTTTTTCCATCTTGTCGGCATCGATGGCGTAACGGCGGTCGTGTCCCGGGCGGTCTGTCACAAACGTAATGAGGTTCTCGTACGCAGTCTCTCTTGGCGCAAGTGTATCCAGTATTTTACAAATCCGACGGACTACGTCGATGTTCGTTAATTCGTTGTGCCCGCCGATGTTGTACGTCTCTCCGACACGCCCTTTAGTCAGAGCCAAGTAGAGTGCACGCGCGTGGTCCTCGACAAAGAGCCAATCGCGGATGTTGTCACCCTTGCCGTAGACGGGCAGGGGCTTACCAGCCAGCGCATTCAAAATTGTGTGGGGGATGAGTTTTTCAGGAAAATGGTATGGGCCATAGTTATTCGAACAGTTCGTCACAAGCGTGGGCAGGCCATACGTCTTATGCCACGCACGCACAAGGTGGTCGGAGCCTGCCTTGCTGGCAGAGTAAGGACTACTCGGCGCATACGCAGTCTTTTCGGTGAAGAGTACCTCGTGCGCATGTGCGTCGTCGTCGGGGTGGGGGAGCTCCCCATAGACTTCGTCGGTCGAGATATGGTGGAATCGGAAGCCGCTCTTTAGCGGCTCAGAGAGGAGCGACCAATACGCACGCGCTGCTTCGAGAAGCGTGTAAGTCCCCACAAAGTTCGTTTCGATGAAAGCAGCCGGGCCCTCGATCGATCGGTCGACATGGCTTTCTGCGGCAAGGTGCATCACTGCATCCACGGAGTGAGACTCAAAGACGCGGTCTAAATCCCATCGATTGCAAATATCGACTTTTTCAAAAGCATACCGGGGATTGTTACTGACACCGCTCAAATTTTCGAGGTTGCCGGCATAGGTGAGTTTATCGACATTCACGACGCTATCTTTTGTGTGTTCGATAATGTAGCGCACGACTGCCGAACCGATGAACCCTGCGCCTCCCGTGACTAAGATGTTCATTGTTCGAAATTCTCAAAAAGAGAAGTGGATTGAAGCTGCACCTGAGGTAAATCTTCCACAGTCAATGTTGCAGCGACGAGCGTTTCTTTCTCTGTTGCCGAAAGAGTGGATAAATCTCCATCTGCAAAATATGTTAGCGCCTTGAGGCTCTCGCTGGGTTGAAAATTTGGCCCATAGAGTTGCCGCGCCGCCGCAAGCCCGAAAGATAAATCCACGCCGTTATTGAGCATTGCGGCAATGTCGCGGTAATCTTTCGCTTCGGCGCGCTGCAAAATGACTTTCAGTTTTGTCGCCATTAAATCGTCGAGCGACGCTACGCAAATATTGTTGTCGTGGGTAAATTCAGGAGTACCTACACGCCCGAAGGTTACACCGCCAAAAAAAGAGAACTTCACGTATTGTTTTGGTTCGTTCTGGGACGCCGCAAGAAATACCCAAGTATTTTGCTGTTCTTGCAAGGTAGACGCATTTTCTGCTAACTCAAAATTTTGTAATAATCGGCGTTTGTCTAACGGCTTCTCGCTGAAAAAGTCAAAATCGATAGACACACGATGCCCCAGACGCAACGCAATCGCAGTACCGCCATAAAGCACAAACTGCTGCGAAGCTAATTTACTCAGAGAGGGCCAAACTTGCTTTTGCACTTCTGGTAATATCTCGTAGTGTGCCTCGAAAGTTTTCACCTCTTGAAATTTCGCTGCGGTAGTGCAGGCACCGCGCCTATTTCGCAAAGCCCCAAGCGATAATGCCAGTAGTTCCAAGAACGCGGTGAAAACTGCCCGGCCTCGGCATGCGTTAGAGCAAAGCGCAGTAGTTCTCTACCCGCAAATTTTTCGAGAAGACGCACATCGTCAAAGTCGCCGATGTCCATCACCTGCGCGGCAATGCGTTGGGGAATTTTTATTGATTCGTCAACGGGTTTCCACCAAATATATTTTTGCGCCAGCGAAAGAAGGATTTCTCTTACTTTGGGGGTGACATCCATTAGATCATTTTTTCTGCGCCGACTTCGCGCTTCAACTCTTCGACTGCCGTCTTGAGTTCGTCGAATTCACGCATCTTCGATTTGAGGTAGCGTACGGTAATCGTCGTCTTTTGTTCAATGCCTGTGGGAGTGAGTAAGTACGCATAAGCGAGTTTGTTTTGGCTGTTCTTGAAATTCCGCGCTTTGACCCAGCCTTTTGCAATGAGCGCTTTGAGGCAATAGTTAGTCTTGCCGAGGCTGATGCCGAGAAGCTCAGATAGCTCGCGCTGGCTGATATTCGGGTCGCTTTCGATCACCTTAAAAATTTTATGTTGGATTTCGTCGGTCATGGACAGATGGCAGAAGACAGAGTACGGAAGTCAGCTTTTTGTGGTTTAGGCGTAGCTATGGAAAAACAGATCTCACCGTGCCGCCGCATAGTTAGTCGCGGGATAGCTCCTGCCCGCATCGTGCCGCCAGCCTCCGCCGTGCCGCCGCATAGTTAATCGCGGGATAGCTCCTGCCCGCATTGTACCGCCAGCCTTCGCCGGGTTTCCTTAAGGCGACTGCAGGGGTGGCAGAGCCACCCCTGCAGTCGCACCACCCTATGGCTTCGCCGGGTCAGTCACAGGCGACTAACTACTCACAGAGCTAAAGAGGAACATGCTGCTCATGTTCAACGCCTGAACACATTAAAGCCCACTCTCACCGTGACAACTTTTTTTACTAATTGCAAGGCCGAGTAACTATTACAGGCCCGAGGAAATAATAAAAGAATACCAGACCTGTTTGTCAATAACTTGTTAGTGCGATGCCTTAAAACAATCTGAAAAGTTGACGCCTTGTTTCATTTTTATACCTTATCAGTATGCCGCGTAAAGTATGGGTCATAAAAGATGATTGTACGAGTTGTAGCCTTTGTGTCGATACACATCCACAATATTTCCGCATGGATAGCGACGATTTATCTGAAACTCATAATAATGGGGAAAACATAAACGACGCTTTTGTGCCCGACGAGGACATTCCGAAAATCCAAGAGATTATTGACGATTGTCCTGGCGAGTGCATCAAATGGAAAGAGTAGTGTAGCGGCTTTTATGACCTATGGAAAAGTCGCTCGAAGTCGAGAGAAAAAAAGTTTAAGCAGATTTTTGCAAAAACTCCAAAACATCGTCTTCGATTAAGAAGAGTTGCGATTCTACTAAATCGAGAGACGCCGCGAGTGTGCCATAGCTGCGCCCTGCAATGATGAGTGCTTTTTTGGGTTCGATGGCGTCTAACACAATCTTGAAGATACGCGTTTGCGGTTCGTTCATTGCAGGTAAGAGCGCCAAGTTGAGCAAGATGTTATCGTTCTTCGTCTGCGCCTTGAAAGCCGAACTGTAAAGAGAGAGAAATTTACGCACGCTTTCGGCGGTGAATGCGCCGGCGAAAATAAACTTTGCGAGGCTGCCGACACGTTCAACGGTGACTTGTGCAGCGCTGGGTTTGCCGGCGGAATTCTTCAGTGCGAGCGACTGCTCAATGAGTTGTAGCTTTTGTACAAATTTCTGAACGTCATAGGGCTTGCCGATATAGTCGCTAATCCCATAACGCATGCAAGTTTGGATTGTCTCGCGAGTTTTTGTCGCCGTCGTGATGATAATTGCCATGTCTTTCAAAAGCGGGTTCTCGCGGATAGTTTTCAAGACATGTAGGCCACTCTTGCCGGGTAAGCCTAAGTCTAAGAGAACGCAGTCGAAGTAGTGGTTTTGTAGTTTTTCTAACCCTTCTTCGCCGGTTTTACAAAAAACACCTTGCGCATTGATGTGCTTGAAAATTGTTTCAAGCATAAAGTGTTGCGTCTCTGCGTCTTCGATAGCCAGGATTTTCATCGGTAAATCGACGATGATTCGCGAAGCCAAGACATGCTGACAAGTCTTCCGTTTTCTTTACGCCCTATCTCGACTTCAAAAAAAAACGAATGGGCGAACCCAAAATCCCGTTACCGGTTTTTGGCGAAAAAATTATATTCTCGAATAACACCCTGTTAGTTCCCAACGTACCCCAAATACCTTTTATGCAAGGAGACGGCGTCGGAGCCGGTCTCTGGTCTGAAAGCGTGCGTGCAATCGACAAGGCAGTTGAAAAGGCATATAGCTCACGACGCAAAATAGCGTGGTTTGAGCTACCGGCCGGCGAACGTGCGCACGAATTCTATGGCACCGATAATTACGTGCCCGATGAAACGCTCGAATATATCAACGACTACAAGATTGCGATCAAAGGTCCCATGACCTCGAGTCTGGGTTCAGGCTCGGCAGTCAACACGAGGTTACGCGAAGCATTGGGGCTCTCTGTTTGCGTCCGTGGGATTAAATACTTCGACCCTATCGACTCGCCTCTCAAGAACCCTCATGGGATTAATACTGTTGTTTTCCGCGATGCGGTCGAAGACGTGTATGCAGGCATCGAGTTCGAACCCCAAAGCGAAGGTGCCAAGAACCTTCTTCGCGTCATCGAGGAAAGTGGGCTGGCCGCGAAACTCCATTCGCCAAGAACGACCGCCTTCGGAGTTAAACCCGTCTCACGCGAAAAAAGCGAACAGCTTATGAAAGCTACAATAGAGTACGCAATAAAAACAAAGCGCGCGTCGATCACGATAGTCCACAAAGGCGATAGACAAAAATCGACAGAGGGTTTATTTTGCAAGTGGTGTTACGATGCCGCAAAACGATTTTTTCCCGCTGAGGTTGTCGCAAGTGAAGAGTGTGGGGGCAATGCGCCAGTCGGCAAAATTTTGCTCCAGGATATTCTTGCGGATTCTTTTATGCAGCAAGCGCTTCTGCGGCCGCAAGATTTTGACACGCTCGTCGCCCTAAACCTCACCGCAGACTATATTTCCGATTTGCTGACTGCTGCAGTCGGTGGTGTGGGACTTATCCCCGGGGCGCATTGGAATTATACAACGGGTGTCGCGCTTTTTGAGGTTACGCATTCTGCAATCCCGAAGTTTGCAGGTCTCGACAAAGTCAATCCCACATCGTTTCTTCTTGCAGCGTCTCTTCTCTTGTCGCACTTGGGTTGGAGTGAGGCGGCACAACTCTTGCGAGGCGCGGTCGAAAAAACGTATGCGCAAAAAAATGTAACGTACGACATGGTGCGTTCGATAGCCGGAGCGCGCGAGGTGAAGTGCTCTGAATTTGTCAGCGGCGTCATCGACAATATAGAGACGCTGGTTTGAAAAATCGAATCTCGTTGA
>CAUJII010000041.1 GCA_963205035.1 Spirochaetota bacterium | reverse complement strand
AGCTACAAACCCAACTTCCCGAGGGATATAAGCTCCGCGTCAACGCCGACTTCTCTCGTTCGACAAAACAGACCGTGCACACAACATACGAAAAACTCATCGTTGCAGCGCTTGTCACAATCCTCATTTGTTTTGCGTTCTTGGGCAGTTGGCAAGCGGCGGTCAATATTATCTTCTCGATACCGACTTCGATTGTGGGCACATTCCTCATTGTGTACTTTGCAAACTTCACGCTGAACCTCTTTACACTCTTAGCGTTGACGCTCGCGATTTCGATCGTTGTCGACGACGCGATCATGCTTCTTGAAAATATCATGAGGCACTATCACATGGGCAAGAGCGCTGCACAAGCCTCTTATGACGGAGCGATGGAGATTTTACCTGCCGCCAGCGCTGCGACGCTGGCCGTCATCGCAGTCTTCTTGCCTGTTGTCGTCATGGATGGAATCATCGGTAAATTTTTCTTTCAATTCGGTGTCGTCATGTCTGCGGCTGTTCTTCTCTCTCTCGTCGAAGCGGTCACGATAACTCCAATGCGCACAGCCGCCTTCTTGAGCGCAACCCCAAAGGCTGGAAAGTTCGAGCTCTATCTCGAACGCAAGTTTGAAGAATTAGGAAAATTCTATGCGCGAATTCTCGAAAAGATTTTGCATCTGCCGAAGCTCGTTACCGTCGTTTCACTCGCCATTTTCGGCCTTTCGATGATTCTTATTTTTCATGTGAGGCAAGAATTTGTGCCTCTGCAAGACCAGGACTATATCATTTTTAGCGGCCAAGCGCCGCCGGGTTCGTCGCTTCCCTTCACAATCAACAAGGCGCGCGACTTTGAAAAAATTGTGAAAGAACGTAGCGAAGTCGATGGTTTTATGACGAGTGCGGGCGCGGGCGGGCCAGCGGCAGAAATCAACCAATTCATGATGTTTATCAAACTAAAACCGCGCGCCGAAAGAAAAAAAGGCCACACACAAATAATGAGTGAATTGCGCCGAGACTTCAAGAGTATTTCTGGCGTCGTCTTTTCTCTGCGTGATTTTTCTTCGCGCGGGCTCACCTCGGGACGGCAGTTTCAAGTCTCGTTCAATATCTTCGGCAGCGACTTGAATATCTTAGAAAAAGAATCACATGAGATTATCGACAGACTCAACAAAGAAGGTTTAACGCAAGACCTGGATACCGACTTCAAAATCAATTTCCCCGAGCTCTTGATTTTGCCCGACCGCGACGCCATGGCCGCACGGTCTGTTTCGATCGACAACGTCGCGAAGACTCTCGCTGCCACGGTGGCGGGTGACCGTCAAGGCCGTTACACCGCCGACGGCAGGCGTTATGACATCCGTATTAAAATACCCGACGAAAAAATTACCTCGGCCAGAGATATCGGCCAAATCATGGTGAGAAACGCGGCTTTGAACATGGTGCCATTAAACGAACTCGTCAAATTTTCAGAGCACCGCACATTCCAATCGATCACGCGCGTGAACCGCCAGCGCGCCATCGGCATCTACGGTAGCGTCGCTCCCGGAAAATCGCAAGCGATGGTTCTCAGCCGCGCAGAACAAATCGCGAAAGAAGTGCTTCCGCAAGGATATTCGTTCGCGCTCGAAGGGGGCGCTGCGGGACTCAGCGATTCATTCAAGAGCTTGAGCACAGCTCTCTTCTTAGGAATCCTCATCGCCTACATGATTTTAGCGGTGCAGTTTAATTCATTCATCCACCCCATCTCGGTCTTGGTCGCTCTGCCTTTTAGCGCCACGGGAGCGCTCATCACGCTGTGGGTTTCGGGAGTTTCGCTCAATCTTTTTAGCTTCATTGGGCTTATTGTGCTCATGGGGATTGCAAAAAAGAATTCCATTCTTCTGGTCGAGTTCACAAACCATGTTCGCGATTCCAAAGAGGTCTCGGTCAGAGATGCTCTTATCGAGGCCTGCCCTGTGCGACTCAGACCCATCCTTATGACTTCCGCCGCAACGGTGATTGCAGCCATGCCGCTCATCATCGGCCAAAGCATGGGGCAGGAAACGCGCACGCCAATAGGCCTTACAATTATTGGCGGAACGATCGTTTCGACATTTTTTACTCTCTTTGTCGTGCCGTGTATTTATTTACTCTTAACGCGGTTTGAGCACAGGAAGCGCACACTTCTCACAATCCACCGACCGCTGAGTGGGCAGATGGCTCTACCGGCGTCGGGGGGTGAGATGATGCCTGCTGAAGAGAGCACGCATTCGGCGGATTTACCCCGTGAAGAGTTATCCGACGCAAAGGGTCAGAAAACAAACCGCAAACGCAAGAGCAGTGTCACTTGAAATAGTTAGTCCGAAAAATGCGCCGCCAAAGCGCTGCGACTAACTATGTTTCTTGAGCATCGCCATCGCACGCTCGATCTTGTTTTCTTTCGATTCGACCTTCTGCGGCACAAGCGGGCGCGCTGTGTCGTATGGATTCGCGCTACGGATTTTTAGACTTTCTTCGGGTAAAGAGTTTGGAGCCTTTCGCGCGCCTGTAGCAGGTTTTGGCAAGTGGGGTTCCTTACCCAAGAGGCACTCTAAAGCAAAAACAAAGCTATCGCCGATTCTATCGAGCATTTTAGCATGCCCTGCGTTGCGGTAGAAGCCATACGCCACGAGCGGCATTTCCTTGTCGAAAAAAAAGTAATCCCCCAAACGGATGAGACCGTCTTTGTAGCCAATCGTCGTGAAGATTTTTCCCGCCTCGAAGAAACGCCCTTCGTTAAAGAGCTGATTTCCCTTGCGGAGAAGTTGAGTTTTTTGTTCTTCGGTTAGTGCCATGAAAAAGGGCCATCACACCCGCTTCAAGCACACCAGGGCAATGTCGTCAGAAAGAGAACTGGGGCCCGGTTGGTCGAGCTTTGTTTCGGCAAAGCCCTCGACTGCGTGTGCGAGTCTTTTGAGTATCGGCTCGGCCGCTTCTTTTGCCGAGGACAAAAGAACCGTTTCTATGCGTTCGAGGCCGAATTGTTCGCGCGCCGGATTCATCGCTTCTGAAAGGCCGTCTGTGTACTGCAAGAAAATATCTCCATGCGAAAGATTCACCTTGTGCATCTCTAAAGTCGTGCTGAAAAAATCATTGTCGTCCATGCCTAAAGGCATTCCGCCTGCTTCGAGATATTTTGTCTTGCCGGTCTTCGCGCTGAAATAAAGCGGCTCAGAGTGTCCTGCCGAAATATACTGCAAATCCCCCGTCTTGAGGTTGTAAAGCCCCAAGAAAAAAGTCACAAACATGTGCGAAGGAGTTTCGAGGTATAACTGTTCGTTGAGCTTCAGCAAAATATTCTTGAGAGAAATTTCTTTTTCTCGAAGATGCGCGTGGAGTTGCGAACGCGTAATCGCCATCACAAGAGCGGGCCCCACGCCATGGCTCGAAACGTCTCCCATCGCGATCGCAACATAGTCCGGCCCTAATTGCAAATAGTCGAAATAATCGCCTCCGATACCTACCATCGCTTTGTAAAAGCCCGCGATGTCCGCGCGGCCTTTGAGGTTTGCAGGTACGTCGGCGGGCAAAAGCCGCTTCTGAATTTCTTCTGCCGCCATGAGTTCGCCTCGAAGCTCCTCGCGTTCTTTAAGCCCCGTCACCATTCCATTCAAACTCTGTCCTAAAGTCGCCATTTCATCGTAGCCATGACCGTCGAACTCGACTTCAAGATTGCCTTCTTTAACGCGAGCAGAAGTTGCGCTTAAAGATTGCAACCTACGCACTGCAAAGCCGGAGAAAAACCACGCAGCAAGAATCGCCACAAAGGCAATCGCAGAAGAAAAGATTAAGAGTCGCTTTGTCGACGTATCAATCTCTTCGAGACCGCGTGTCTTATCGACGACAATCATATTATACCCTGCAATATTTTCCGTCCGCAGAGTATTTAAGAGGCCATTCTCGCCTAAAATCGGTGTGCCGTCCCATTCGTGCATGCGCACCTCGGCTTCGCTGCGCGTCACGGCGAGCACACCGCCTGCAATCGGCGATACGCGATTTCTTAAGAGAGGAACCTCCGTTTCAGAGCGCGCACTATAAATAAATTCACGGATGGCCGCTTGGTTCTGAAGGATTGCATTGCGTACGGAACTTTCGCGCCGCTCGCGAATCAAGAGCTGCTGCTCTGAGTTTAACGCCAACCGGATGTGGTTATAGAGAGCCGTATCGCGCAAGTGAAGCAACGCCTCGGCCAAGAGCAGCTCTTGCGATGCCTTTTCTTCATCGGCGCTTGAACCGGGTGCGCTGTCGTACGATGTACTATAAGTCTTGAGTTGCGCAATTTCTCCTTGGACACGCTCGCCCAACTGTTTCTCGCTTTCGATGCGGTTTTCTAATTCGTCTTCTGAAGGCGCATCCTTGGGTGCCTTGCCTGATTTCACAGTTTTGAGCAGAGCTTCGCTTTCTTTCAACCGCTTCAAACTCTCTTTGTAATCTTTTTCCTGGTCCTTAATTCGCTTCTGCAAAGCCGCAAAATGAACTTTCTCTCGCTTGGAGAATTCCAACGCATTAGCTAACGCTTTATCGCGCTCGCCTGCTTTGGCTTTGTATTCTTTCACGCTCGCCATATATTCTTTATCTTTATATGGCGGAGTTCCCTTTTCGCGCAGGACTTGAAGCCGCTCTTCGCTTTTTGCTCCCAAGGTCTTAAGCTCGGCCGCATATTTATTGTCGACGGTCTGAAACGCCTCAAGAAGAGGCGACTCTTCTTGAACGGCACGCAGAATTCTCTCGGTGCGTTCCACCACAGCAGGTTGCTTCGGCACAATCGCAAAATCGACGCCATAAAGAGTTTTTTCTAACCGGATGTCCTTTCCCGATTCATTCGAGGAAATGCCTTTCGCAGAAAAATACTTCTTTGTGTTACAAAAAACATCTTTCGTAAATTGGTTGAATACCTTGTTGCGCAAGAGGGCCCAACCTGCCGTTGTCGCCGCCGTCCCGGCAGCCGCAGTGTCTAAGAGTGCCTCTTTAGGAAGCACCGCGTCTTTGCAAACGGCCTGGAATTTACCGTCGCTATCTTTTTCATTCCGCACGAAACGCGATTCAATATCGCCATACGACAAGAGGCGAATCGTTTGCCTGGAGAATTGCATGCTATCGAGCTTCGCTTGAAGCAGTGGATCGAGAATACGCGCAATGGAGCTTGTCAGTTGCGCACGGTCTCTATCCGCTCTATCTTGCAGAGCTTGAAGCCGCTTCGTATTCACCTCTTTGTCTGTCTCTGCTGCGAGCGCATCCCCCCAACGTTCTTGCGAACGCGCAGCTCTCGCGGCTCGGGACTTCAAAGCGTCGAAAGTCCGCTGAGAAAGTGCTGCAGGCAACATGACATCAAACGCTGCCTTGACTTGCCGTTCAAAGTCTTTCAAATTTTTATCCGTGAGGTATGTGCTGTAATACGTATCGTAAAGACGCCGTTGGTATGAATACTTAATACGTGCGCCGAGTGTGTTAGCAAGGCTTGTAAAAAAATTGCCGACGGATTTACTTTTCACATACCCGCTCTTCCGTAATTTTTGCGCCTCTTTCGTCTTGCGCGCGAGCCGCACGCGAAAAGTTTCTAATTGAATCAATGCTTCGGTGAAACGGTGTAGATCCCCCACGTGGCTACTGACAAGCTGCTCGGGGGCTTTCACCTGCTCGCTCACTGCGCGAGAGAGAGCTTGCTTTTGCGTGAAGTAGTTAAAAGTAAAACTTGCAAGTATGAGGATACTCACAAAAAATAGGGTAAATACCGTGAGCTTCAGACGGATGCCCGGCGAAATAACAGGAACAATTTTAGACCACAGCTTCTTCATATTTTTTTACTCCAATCGCGTTTAATGCGCAATAAATTCTTTTCGCCTTTCGTGCGCTCATACGCACAATCGAGCACAGTCAGCGCCAAGAGCCCTACACCGTCCTCTAAACCTTCTTCATAATAAAGCTCGGTATCGCTCTTATGCTCGAGCGGATTGAACGCAACTCCGTTGTCGCAAATCTCGAATTCAACTTTTTGCGCGTCTTTGCGCATCGTGAGAGATATTTGCGCAGCCGAAAGCGCTTGAGCGTCTGGATACCCATGTTCGATAATGTTAGCGACTGCTTCGTCGATAGCTAAGATGATTCGGTTTTGCTGCACAGAATCTAAGCCGCCGCCACTCTCTTCGCTCATGTCGATGTGCCGCGTGGAATCTAAAAACATGCGCACCCCCTCGCGCACTCCTTTGAGTTCCGCAAGGTTGCCCGAAATTTTTAGAGTGATTTCAGTACTGAGCGTCAAATGTTCTTTTCGCCTTCTGCGGCATTTGCATACACAGGAACTCGTTTTGTAAAAAACATAAGATCCATCGCGTCTCGAACTTCTTTGCTGAGCGAACAAAGCGCGAGTTTACCTTTTTTTTCTTGTAGCGATTTAAGAGTCGCGTTCAAAGCCCCGATGCCTGCCGAGGAAATATAGGTGAGCCCCGTGCAATCCACAAGCAAGCCGTCGACGCCTTGCGCTAAGAGTGCATCCAGTTTTGCACGAAACGGCGGAGCCGTCTTTGCATCGATTTCACCTGCCACTTTCAACACGGCCTTTTTTCCGTTGACCTTGTCTGTCAGTTGTATTTGCGCTTCTGCCATAAAATCTCCTTAGCTACTTTTCTTCAAAACTTTCCATAGATTTTTCTTGGTAATGACGTTATAGAGCATACGTTCGAGGCGGTCAATTTCATAATAGTAGCGGATTTCTGGATTCCCCTCAAAAATATAGGCGTACTTGCGGATCATACGCACCGCGACTTTCAAGTCGCCTTTCATGATGCCTTGCGAAATGCGGTAATAGAGGTCGGTCGCAAGCAAGCCGTTGAGCGAGGATTCAAACGAATTATCTCTGAGTTGCAAAGCCGAAATAACTTTACGCACGTCTTTCTCTGCGTAGTTGTCGCTGTCGCTGTATTCGATCATATAGCGCGACAAGAGCTGCCCGGCGCGCTTAAAATTGTCGTTTCGCGCAGCGATAAGGATTTGTTGATAGAGTCTTTGTATCTCTTCTGTGATGCGCGCTCGCTCTTCGGTGACTCCCAACTTCACAGGCTCGAGCGCGGCGGTGATTTGCTCATCCGCCATATTGTTGAGCTCGCGATCGAAGAGATAAGCACTTCTTTCGTCGTGTACGCTCTGCCACGCCTCCATTGGTCCCCGTAGGATGTATAGATACTCACCCCCTTCGGGTTGCTCGCCAATTTGCGGTAGCATTTGAATTACCTCGAGGAAAAAAATAGAACTGTCGCCCAAGACAGAATAATTTTCAGTCATTGCCGTGCCGATGATCCGTTTGCAGTTGGGTGCGAGCGTATGCCGGTAAGCCGGGTTTTTGAGCTCGCCTCTCAAATGGTCGAGCATCTTGCGCGCTTCACCCGATTTCCTCTCCCAGCCGGCGGCATAGAGAGGGTCGTAGAGATATTGCTTGTAATAGGTTTTTCCCGATTGCGCCAAAAGCCGGATGCGGCGGTTGAGTTCTTGCGCTTCAAGCGAACGCTTCGACTGTGTAGTGAAAATCTCATCCATAGCCAAGGTAAGAGAGAAAAGGCCGCCGCGAGAGTAAAGCGAATACGGCGGATGCAGAATACCCTTTACGAGAACACTCATTCCTATTTTGACGCATTAACTCTATGGCTTATCGTAAAACAAAAATTATCTGCACGATTGGCCCTGCAACGCGCACACTCGAACAAATTCGTGCACTTGCGGCGGCGGGAATGAATATAGCGCGTATCAATATGTCGCACGGCGATCAAAAAGGGCATGCGGAAATAATCCAACGTATCAAAACTTTCAACAAGACGGCCGCAATGCCGATTGCAATTCTCTTAGATACGCAAGGCCCGGAAATTCGCACAGGCGACAGGATTGAGAACTTGACTCTCAATGTCGGCGATGTCATCGAAATTACTTCAGGTGCTGAGAATGCAGAGAACAAGAGCGTCATTACGGTGAACTACCGCGAGATGCTGCGCGACCTCAAGCCCGGCGACCGCATCACTTTAGATAACGGAATCATCAACCTCGACGTGATCGAGAGAACAGACTTTGGTTTGAAGTGCAAGGTCGTCGACGGTGGGATTGTCAAATCGAGGCGGCATATCAATCTGCCAGGTATTCGCGTCAACCTCCCCTCCATCACCGCGAAAGACGTGCAAGACATTCTCTTTGGAATTAAAAGCGACGTCGACTTCATAGCCCTCTCGTTCGTTCGCACAGCAGCCGATGTCGAAGAATGCAAACGCATGATTGACCGCTATAACGGCCATGCGCAGGTCATTGCAAAAATTGAAGACTCGCAAGCTGCTGCTAACTACAAAGAAATTATCGCAGCCGCAAACGGCGTCATGGTTGCGCGCGGCGATTTGGGGATTGAAGTTCCCATCGAAGAATTGCCGATTCTGCAACGCCGCATTGTCAAAGAATGTGCAAGGCAAGGCAAGCGAGTCATTGTCGCAACGCACCTCTTAGAGTCGATGATTGAAAACCCCATTCCGACACGCGCCGAAGTAACCGACGTTGCTAACGCGGCGTACGAAGAAGTCGATGCGACGATGCTTTCGGGAGAGACTGCGGCGGGTAAATTCCCGATCAAAGCGACAGAGACTCTCGACAAAATTTTGAAACG
>CAUJII010000040.1 GCA_963205035.1 Spirochaetota bacterium | reverse complement strand
GGAACAAAACTCGAAATCCGCGCAGTAGATAATTACAGCGGTGTAAAATCCGTTGAATACTCAGTCTATGGCGGCGAATGGCAACCTTACAAAGACGGAATTATCCTCGATAAGCCGGGTGCAGCACAACTGAAATACCGTGCGATTGATAACTTGGGTAACAAGTCAGAAAACATCAACGGCTTCTCAACAGCATCTGCCAACCAAGGCGCAACGCCCGAAGACCTTGCGGTTATCAACTCTCTCTATGTAGAAAACACACCGCCGGTCGTTCTTATCAATCCCACAAAGCGTTGGATTAACGTCGACGGAAAAAAATATGCGATGCGCGACAATACATACAACGTAGAGGCGCACGATTCTGAATCAGGCGTCGCGAATATTTTTGTCAAAGTCGATAATGCAAACGAATGGCAAATCTACAGCGGAAGCCTCGTGTTCCAAAACGAAGGGCCGCATAGCATCGAAGCAAAAGCTATCGACAAAGCTGGCAACGAATCGCAACCAGTGAAAGTAGACTTCATCGTGGACGACAATCCTCCGAAATCTACAATCCGCCCTGTTGGAGCTGCAACGCAACCGACAGAAACACAACCTGCGGCACAGTAAGCTGATCCGCCGGATTCTCACAGAAAGCCCTACGGTGAAAACCGTGGGGCTTTTTTTTGTCTTCCTGTTGACGGCCTTGACGGCTGACGCGCCGAAAGCGGTCAAGTTATCGGCACCTGCACAGATTTATTTTCGGCATTTCGTTGAAGTGTTCACTCCGCTTGTCATTGCCAACGAGAAGAAAGGTCGCTCCACCAAAAATTTTCGCTGGAGCGCAAAAAACCGCGATTGTGCGGGTTTGGTGCGGTATGTTTTTCGTGAGGCCCTGAGTAAGCCAACCCCGGCCTTCTTGAATCAATACGCCGAACTCAACCGGGTTGCTCCGCCGCAAGATTGGAAGGAACTCAGCCATGCGCTTGTTACTTGGCAGATCAAGAATAATACGGCTGCCGAGCTTGTGCAGCATGCGCGTTTTATCGGCAAGACTGTTTCGCGAGAGACGGTGGAGACGGGCGATCTTCTCTATTTTGAATCGGCGCGTTTGAAAATTCGGCACGTCATGTTGGTGGTGCGCACGCAGCGTGAAGTGTTTTTGGTCTACCACACGGGGGACAAACGCGATGAATTGCGCATTCGTACCGTTGCCGATATTTTGAAAAATAACGATGCTCCCTGGCATCCGCTGCGAGAAAATCCGGTCTTCAAGGGTGTGCTACGTCCTGAATTTCTAAACTGATTGTCACGCTGTCACGGCACAGAAAATAAGAGAATGTTAGTCTTTAGAAGCCTTCTCTTGAGCGCAGTAGTCTTACTCGCTGCGTGCAGCAAGAAAAAATTTGAAACCCCGGAAGAAGCGTTGCAAGCTTTACAAACGGCATATCTGAAAAAAGACGCAAAAGGATTTATCGCGGTTCTTTCTAAAGAGACGATTGCGGAGTTAGAGGATAAAATAGAGACGATGCGTAGTACGTTTCAAACACCCCCTGAAAACCCCGACGCTGCGCAGGCGTTTGAGCACATGGCGAAACAAATGGGGATGCCTGTCTCAAAACTCAAGGAACTCACGGTTGAGGACTACATCGGTTTCATGATGCAAAACGAGACCGCGCGAGCGAGCGAATCGACACTCCTGCCGAAAGAAATGCTACCCCCTGCGCAGATTGCTCAACGGGTAGAGAAAGGCAATAAAGCCACGCTCTATTTTGCCGATAAGGAAAAGCTCTTCTTTATTAAGACAGACTCCGGTTGGCGTGTGCACTTAGACGCCGACAATGTCGCCGGACAAAAACTGCCGAAGAAAAACGAGGATATCGACGAAGAATAGTTACTCGCGGGTGTCGTTTGGCCGATTATTCACCCAAAGTTTCGAGGGTGATTGACGTGTTTGTGTAGACGCAAATTTCAGCGGCGATTTTTAGCGATTCTTTGCAAATTTCCGCAGCGGAAAGGCTCGTGTGTTTGAGAAGTGCGCGTGCCGACGAGAGCGCGTAGTTGCCGCCCGAACCAATGGCTACAACGCCTTCTTCGGGTTCGATAACGTCGCCGTTACCGGTCAGCAGAAAGATTTTATCTTTATCTGCCGCAATGAGCATCGCCTCAAGTCGGCGCAGCATCTTGTCCATGCGCCAATCTTTTGCGAGTTCGACTGCGGCGCGGGTCAAGTTGCCTCCATACGCTTGGAGCTTCTCTTCGAGTTTTTCAAGGAGAGTAAACGCGTCTGCAGTAGCCCCGGCAAAGCCCGTTAGGATTTTCCCGTCTAGGAGTTTTCTCACTTTAACAGCATTTCCTTTGAGGATTGTTTGTCCCGCGCTCACTTGACCATCGCCTGCCATGGCAAGTTGGTTGCCACGTTTTACGCAAAGAATCGTTGTTGCATGCATTTCCATTTTTACCTACCAAAGAGCGAAATGGTCTTCAGTGACGCCATAGCCGGAGAATTTTTCCATTGCGCCGTTGATTTGAATTTGCCCGTCAAAAATTCCATACGGCTGAACAAATCTGCTACGAACGAGGCCCACGTTGAGATTCTCGTGCCGCGCACCGAACGGCCTAAACCGCGCTTCGAACTGGTTGTCTTTTGTCGTGATGCGCCAAATCGATTTTTCAGCCGGTTTGATGTAGTGAAAATGCGCGCCGACCATGGAATGCGGTTTGCCGTCGAGCCAATATGCGTTCTCGATTCCCTCGTTAAACTTGTCGACAAGATTCACAGCCAATGACTTGCCGGACTCGGTCTTGCCCACCATCGACAACCAATTCCATTCGGTGCGCCTTGGTGGGTAACCTTTGCTATAATCCAGAACTCCCACTTCGCCGTCGAACTTCTGGCGGCATCGCTTACTGATGAATTCTCCCTCGACTTGCAACGCCATTTCTTTGTATGTAAAATGAAATGGGCGCAGGTGATCGGATGGCGCGATTGTAGAAAGGCCGTTATCCTTGCGGGTAAAAGTAGCACTGAAATCGAACTTACCGCGCACGTTGCACACAATATTTTTTTCAGTAGGCAAAATTTCATAAGGGCCCAAGCGCCAAGTGTCGCCGAGGGTTGCCGCGAAATCGGTCTGCATGCCCAAAGGGAAGACTTGCCTGTCTTCGACAAAATATCTTTCGGACGGAATGTAAACGTAACTAAAAGCCGAAGCAAGGTAGCCA
>CAUJII010000039.1 GCA_963205035.1 Spirochaetota bacterium | reverse complement strand
AAGACTAAGAAGCTCACACGAGAGTGCGACAGAATGACCGCCGCCGCGCCTAAAATTGCGCCGACAATGGTTGTCATCATGCCGATATAACCCTGAGACATCGTCTCCCATGAACCGCGCACGCCCCATGTCACGATGCTGACTAAGAGACCCAGCATGATGTTTAAGATTGTGAGCTGTGTTCGGTATCCCCATCGAGCGGAAACATCCCAGAACCAAAAAATTTCGAGGAGTGTGATGGCTCCCACAACTAAGCACGTAATGAACCATTCGACAATATAGACGTAAGAGGAGGCATAGAAAGCAATCGCAATGATGATGAGGAGAAAGACTAAGAGCGTGCCCCAAATAATTGGCATGCGCAAGACTCGAATGTATTCTTCAAAATAGACCGCGTCTAAGTGGTCGGGTAGCTTTTTCGGAAAAAGAATGAGGCGCGAGTGCTCGTCTTCGTTCGGCGCTGGTTTGCCGAGAAGCCACCTTTGGATGCGCAGGAATAAGGATTCTTTATCCATTTTTGTTTACAGCCAGTGTGAATAAAGGATTCTGGTGTTCATCTCTCTTTTTGATACCCTATGAAAGACATTGAAATTGCCAAAATACTCTACCTCGCGAAAAGCAAAAAATATGAAATCGCGTGTGCGAGCTTCGATGTCGTCGATCACTTGGGCAAGCTTGACGTTCCCAAAGGGTTGAAACGCCGCAAAGGGGCTGTGCAGACGTTGAGCCTCTTGGCCGACGAAAAAGTGCGCTATGGTTACGACCGTCCCAATGCCGTTATTGTCGCTGAAGACGACGAAAAAGAAAGCGGCGACTAACTATTTTGTCCAACGCGGCAAATTCTAACGATTTATTCCTCTTAGGCTCTCTCAAGCTCACCTCGCGCCTAATTGTCGGCACGGGCCGCTACGCCTCGCTCGACGAAATGCGTGAATGTCACACCACTTCGGGAACACAAATGGTGACTGTTGCGCTTAGGCGCATCGAAACGACTGTGGGAGCTACCCCGTCTCATCTGATTGATTTCATAGACACGCAAAAAATCACGCTGTTGCCGAATACAGCCGGTGCGGCGTTTGCTCCCGATGCGCTGCGTATGGCACGCCTTGCAGCGCAGCTCGAAAATACCCACCTTAAACTTGAAGTGACGGGTGACTTGCAGACTTTGCTACCCGACCCCATTGAGACGCTCAAGGCGGTGGAGCTCATCAAGAGCCATGCCGACACGCGCCATTTGTACCTTATGGTTTATACGACCGACGACCCCGTTATGGCGCGTCGGTTGGCCGATGCAGGTGCCGAGTGTATCATGCCTGCCGCGAGCCCCATCGGCAGCGGACGCGGCATTGCGAACGAAGCGAACTTGACGATTCTCTTGAACATGATGCACCACCGCGTGCCCGTCATTGTCGATGCAGGCATTGGCACGGCTTCTCACGCCGCCCGCGCGATGGAGCTGGGTGCAGACGCAGTGCTTCTCAACACCGCGATTGCAAAAGCAGCAAAGCCCGTTCTCATGGCCGCCGCAATGCGCGACGCAGTCCGTGCGGGGCGCGCTGCTTATTTAGCGGGAGCAATCCCTCAAAAACTTTACGCCACTGCATCGAGCCCGATGTAGTCAAATACTTTGAAGAGGAACACTGTGACCATAAGCGGTACTTGGGAGAGTCGATTCCAAAGCGTTGTCGACGCTTTCGAGCTGAACTTTACCGAACGCCGAGATGTCGGTGCTGCACTTGCGGTGTATCACCAAGGTGCGAAGGTTGTCGATGTTTGGGCGGGCGAAAAAAATACGGAAAACAAAATTGCGTGGCAAGAAGAAACTCTCGTGCCTGTTTTCTCGGTCACGAAGGCTCTCACCGCTCTTTGTTTTCTGATTCTGGCCAGCAAAAAAAAATTCGACTACGATAGAACGGTTCAATCGTATTGGCCAGAGTTTTCACTGCGCGGCAAAGGTGCCATCACCTGCCGCGAACTCTTAGAGCACCGCGCAGGTCTTTACGCGCTGGATACGCCGTTATCTCTCGCTGATTTTAGAGACAGGCCGCAGAAGGTGTACGATGCTCTGATCTTTCAAAAGCCCCACTTTGCGCCGGGCCAAGGGCAAGCTTATGGTGCGCAGGTCTGGGGTATCTACACCGCAGAGCTTTTCAAACGCGTTCAAGGGGAAAGTCTTCAAGAATTTTTTACACGCGAGATAACTCGCAAATTGAAAGTCGCGTGCTATTTGGGTTTGCCCGAAGCATTAGACAATCGCGTTGCGACACTCTACCCCGTCTCGACGTCTGAGCGGATTAGAAGCGCCATAAGCCATTTAGTCAAAGGCAATACGACCGAAGGGCGCATTGCCCGCGCATTTATTTTCGGGAGTAAATCCATCAAACGTGCGTACTTAAACCCCGACCCGGGCAAACAGGGACTTGGTGTCTTTAACGAAAGTTGGGTCTACCGTTTAGGGCTTCCTTGGGCCGGTGGAATTACAACGGCACGAGCGCTCGCTGCAGTTTTTCACCTCTTAGCAGACGAAGCAGAACCGAGCAAACCCCGGTTCGTCGACAGGACGCTCCTACGAGAGGTGACGCGCGAAAATGCACTGCGCTACGATCTCGTGCTGCAAAAGCCTCTCGGCTGGAATTTGGGCTTCTTAAAAGAAGAAATCGGCCTTTATTCGCCAAACGTTGAGGCGTTTGGCCACTCCGGCATGGGGGGGCCCGTCGTCGTGGCAGATCCCAAAGCGCGACTTTCCTTTGCCTATGTTTGCAACAAGATGGACACTAAATTGCGCCCGGAGAAGACGTTACGTTTGTGCAAGGCGGTCTATGCGGCGATTCATAAGACGTGACACATTCTGTTAAATTTTATGGTAAATGAAAAATTCCAATACCCGAAGACTTACGACGTGATTATTGTGGGTGCCGGCCACGCGGGGTGCGACGCTGCATACGTGTGCGCGAAAGCGGGGCTCAACACGCTCCTCGTCACGATGTCGCTCGATACTATCGCGCAGATGAGCTGCAACCCGTCGATTGGCGGTGTCGCCAAAGGGCATATCGTGCGTGAGATCGATGCGTTGGGTGGCCTTATGGGATTTGCAACGGACCGCACGGGCATCCATTACAAAATGCTCAATCGTTCAAAGGGCCCCGCCGTGTGGGGGCCGCGTGCGCAGGCGGACAAAAAGCTCTACCAGAACGAAG
>CAUJII010000038.1 GCA_963205035.1 Spirochaetota bacterium | reverse complement strand
TACAGTCCGGAAAAATGGCGCGACGATGCTGCCCGTCGATTCAGAGCACTCGAGTCTTTTCCGCCTGTTGGAAAAATTGCCGAGTGCCGCATTCCAAAAAGTCTATTTAACAGCGAGCGGTGGCCCGCTGTTAAATCTCTCAGGAGACGATTTTTATCATGCGTCGCGAGAGATTGTGCTCAAGCACCCGACGTGGGTTATGGGACCGAAGATTACCGTCGATTCGGCGGGGCTTACGAATAAAGCGCTCGAGGTTATCGAAGCGCATCACCTCTTTAACTTGCCGTATGAAAAAATTTCTGCAGTCGTTCACCCGCAAAGCTATGTCCATGCGATAGTTGTCGGTATGGATGGAACGCTCGTGCAGCACGTGAGCCCGCCCGATATGCGCTATCCTATCGCGCATGCGATGTATTATCCCGATGCGTCGCCCGACACGGTTAATTCTCACGAAGTGTTTTCGTACCCGGCGCTCGAATTTTTTCCAGTCGACAAAAATAAATTTCGGTCGTATGCATTAGGTGTCGAAGCTGGAACAAAAGGGGAGTATTTCCCCTGTGTATTCAACGCTGCAAACGAGGCGGCGGTTCAGGCGTTTCTCGAAGGAAACATCTCGTTTGGGCAAATAGCAGAACTTATCGAAAGTGCACTCGATGCAAAATACCCAAAATTTGAAACCTCAACAATCGAAGGGCTCTTAGAATATGATAGCGCAGCGCGCAAAGTTGTCGCCCACCGCGCGATGAGTGTATGAATACCACATTAGAGAAAAAACTTTCGCAGGCGACACATGTTGTTCTGAAATTCGGCACCAGCACGCTTACCGAGCATATCCAGAAGCGGAGCATGGGCTATTTTCGCTCGATAGCAAAAGAATGCGCTTGGCTTCAAAAGCAGGGGAAAAAGGTTATTATTGTTTCTAGCGGAGCGGTAGGCTTTGGTCGAGCAGTGCTACACGAAAGAAAGCGTATCCATCTGCCGCAGGCATCGCTCAGCGAGAAACAAGCGTTGGCGTCTTTGGGGCAAAGTCTTCTCATCGACACTTATAGCACAGCGTTTGCAAAAGAAAAGCTCGCCGCCGCACAAATTCTCGTGACACGCACCGACTTTGAAAACAAGAAACACTTGCAGAACTTGAAGGCCACTCTCACGCAACTTTTAGATTGGGGGGCAATTCCCATCATCAATGAAAACGATGCCATCTCGAACGATGAAATCAAAGTCGGCGATAACGACAACCTTGCGGCAAATATTGCCGTCCTTTTCAGCAAAGTTTTCTTAGTGCTACTCACGACTGTCGACGGCTTCTATAAAGATAAAGAGCGTGTCTTGCACATCGACGCTTTGACGGCGGAGCTTCGGCGCCACGCGGGCAACCCATCCGACGGCGGGACGGGCGGCATGGTGACGAAACTACAAGCCGCTGAAAAAATTTTGGCTGCCGGGCAAGTGATGTCGATTGCTTCGGGAAAAAAAATTAACATTGTGCGTGAGCTTATGGCGGCGAAACCGAAAGGTACTTGGGTTTTTGGCGAATGAACGCAGAAGGGAAACCATCGAACGCCTTGGTGGGCAAGATTACAGCGATCCACGGGCCGATGTTTTCAGGAAAAACCGAAGAGCTCTTGCGCCGCGTGCGCAGAGCAAAAATTGGCCGCAAGAAAGTTCAGTTATTCAAACCGGCAATCGACAACCGTTACCACGCAACGCAAGTGCTGCCGCATTTTTTGGCGAACGCGTCTGACGAGAGTGTGCAAGTCGGCGAAGCGGCTCGCGCGATTGCGCAGGCCAGAGAAATTCTGCCGCTTGTCGATGCGGACACCGACATCGTGGCAATCGAAGAAGCGCAGTTCTTAGACGATGCTCTTTTCGATGTCATCCGAAAACTGTCACGCATGGGCAAAGACATCATGCTCTCTCTGCTCGATCAAGATTATAGAAGGCTTCCTTTTCCGATCGCACACTCGAAGCGCACCGTCGGCGACTATTTGGCGATTGCTCACGAGTCCTTAAAACTTGCCGCAATTTGCGTCGTCTGCGGCGCCGACGCGCACCACAGCCAAAAGTTGACGCTCCACTCAATTTCTCCCGAAGGCAAACCGAGTTACCGGCCCGCCTCGTTCCACAGCGAAGTTGTCACTGTGGGGACTTCTCAAGAAATTGCTCAAGTCAAACTCTTTGCTGAGAGAAATCCAGAATTCCCACAGAACATTTATGAGGCCCGCTGCCGCAACTGCCACGTTGTGCCCGACGAGCCATAAAACACCAAAAACCGATTTCCTTTTACATACCACACCCTTTCTACGCACTATCCGTGCAGGAGGCCTTTATGCCAAAATATGAAATCAAACTTACTCAAAAAATAGAGATTGCTCAGAACACCATGGCGTTTTCTTTTGAAAAGCCGACTGGGTTTGAATACCGAGCGGGACAGTTTGCGGACTTTACCCTTATCAATCCGCCTGAGACCGATGCAGAGGGCAATACGCGCGCTTTTTCTTTCGTCACGGCTCCTTTTGCAGACCACATCGCGGTCGCGACGCGCATGCGCGACACGGCTTTTAAGCGCGTCCTCAAGAATTTACCCGTGGGCGAAAAAATTTCTATCGATGGGCCGATGGGAGATTTCAAGCTACACAAGACGGCGACAACGCCTGCGGTATTTCTCATCGGTGGAATTGGGATTACTCCCGTGCGTAGCATTATTGCGCAAGCGACACACGAAAAACTGCCGCACTCGATAACGCTTCTCTATGCCAACAATTTAATACCCGAAGCGGCGTTCGTGAATGACTTTGAAAACTTGGCGCGTGAAAACGCAAACTTTAAGTTCGTGCCTGTCATGAGCAACGAGAAAGATTACAAAGGAGAAACCGGCTTCATCAACAAAGAGATGGTCTCGCGGTATATCTCCGACTTTTCAAAGCCCATCTTCTACCTTTCAGGGCCTGCGGGAATGGTCGCGGCAATGCGGAAATTATTGACAGAGGCGAACGTCAACGAAGACAATATCCGCACCGAAGAGTTTTCGGGTTACTAACGGCTTAGTCTGCGGTCCGCGAACGATGGCACAAAATTTCTCGGTCGGTGAAATCAGTCGGATTCTCGACGCGAAGATTAAGAACACCCCCGAGCTGCAAGACGTGTGGGTGCGAGGAGAAATCACCTCGTACCAAAAACATGCGTCGTCGGGACATATCTACATCACGCTCTCCGACACCTCCGCTTCGAATGCGCCCCCAACAAACGGTGGACGAACCTCGAACAACCGAGCGACGCTCCGTTGCAATTATTTTCGTTTTGCACAAACGCAGCTCACCTTCGAGCTCAAGGCAGGTATCGAGGTCGAATTGTTTGGTTCGGTGGGCATCTATGCGCCGCAATCCTCTTATAGCCTGACTGTGCGGCGGGTGCAGAAAGTCGGAGCAGGCGACCTACTGAAAAAACTTCAGGACATCCGCGAGCGGCTCTTAAAAGAAGGCCTCGTCAAGACTGCCGAAACGCGGCGACCGTTGCCGCTCTTGCCTCGGCGTGTGGGAATTGTCACCGGCGCGGGTACCGCAGCGTTTCGCGACATGCTCAAGCAAGCAGTCGAACGTTACCCTAACGCAGAGGTTGTGCTCGCGCCTGCGCAAGTGCAAGGCGAAGACGCTCCGCGTTCGATTGTCGCAGCAATCACCGAGATTCAAAAGCCGCAGTGGCGCTGTGACGTCGTCATCGTCGGTCGGGGTGGCGGCTCTGCCGAAGACCTCATGGCGTTCAACGACGAAGCAGTCTGCCGCGCGATGGCAACTTGTCCTCTGCCGATTGTCTCTGCGGTAGGACATCAAATCGACCATCCTATCTCGGACGATGTGGCAGACTATGCTGCGGCTACTCCCACGGATGCAGCACGCGCAGTTTTTCCTATTGTCGAAGATTTGCGCCAAAAGGTTCTGCAATCCCTCAAGCGCGCGTCGAATGCCGTCGAGGGAGAGTTGCGGGTTTTACAAGAAAGATTTTTGCGCACGAGCGAAAAAGATTTCTGGGAAAAACCGTACGTTCTTGTGGAGGAGCAATCGCGCTGGCTCGATGAATTGGAGTCGCGTTTGCACTATACGTTTAATAGTATTGTTCAAACAACGACGAACTCGCTTCAAAAACTCACCCCGCTTTCTGTTCTCATCTCGCAGAAGATTCGCCTGACGCGCGCGGGTTTCGAGACCACAGCCGGACGCTTTGAAGCGTTTTCTCCGATGGCAACCCTCAAGCGCGGGTATTCTGTGGTTTACTCGCAAGGCAAAATTGTAACAGACAGCGCAAAGCTCAAGAAAGGCGAACGGATTGAAATACGTCTCGCGAAAGGCGGCGCGACTGCCGAAATTCTTTGAAGGTAGAAAATTATGTCCGATCAACAAGTGCGCAAAGGATTCATCGACTTATCCGCGAGCATTCTTCTTTCGACAGAGGGACTTCGCGTTCTCTCTTCTTCAAAGACGGCCATCGAACGAGTTCCTGCACGCGGTAACGTCACCAAACAAGGGTTGCTGTCTCAGGCGTTCAACGCCGCGACTGTGCAAAAACTCATTATGAACTCTTATGTCGAGGAAATCTATTATGCTTCTGCGGATTTTTTGACGAAACGCGCACAAATTATTAGCACCACAAACCTTGTCATCTTTGCAATGCTTTACAAAATCCTCTCTCCGACTATGGCGCAGAAGGTCATCGACTCGCCTGTTCTCAGAGAATATAACCGGCGTAACCCACGCACGGCGATTGTCGAGTTCAAGAGTATTCCGCAAAAGGTGATGGATGAATTTTTGGTCAAGAACAAGGCTATCTTAGACCGCATCGAACACGAGATGATAGACTCAGTTCTGAGCCGCATCACAGTTGCGCAAGACCTCGCCGAAGAAGACAAGATTGTACGCATGCGTAGTTTAGAAAAATTTGTGCGGTGGGTCGATAAGCGCATTTGGTATCTCTATCTCATTATCTATCAAACTCCGCTGAAAGATGAAATTGAAAAAGCATACATCGAACTTTTTTTTCAATATTTAGACAACACGCAAATTGCGGTGCATACCTCGAACCTCGTGATGGAGTTTATTCAGAATGCCGAAAAGGCGCATCTCGAACGCGTTATTGTGCGAAACCATCTTGCTGCGCCCGACAAAGTCGACCTCTACTTGCGCAACAAATCGAACCGCGAGACGGTCATCGAGATGGCCAAGCGCAACAAGCAACAGTTAGAAATCGCATGGCTTTTTCAAACGGGTTTGCACAACATGGGCAAGCAGCACAACATAAAAATTGCTATCTCGAACTATGGTCTCATCAACGAAACGACGCGCACATCGCTTTCCAAAAAACTCCAAACCGATACTTCGGGTATTTCACTCTCCGATTTTTACGAAGACTCGGGTGAAACAGGCAAACTCGGTGCGGGGCTGGGCCTCCTTTATAATTCCTACTTAGAAGACGTGTGCCGTGCAAAGGGCATTCGTTATTTTTGCACGATTTTCCCAGAGCCCAAACTCGAAAAAACAACCGTTACGTTGGATTTGACTTTTTGAGCGGTAATTTTTTCTTTAGACGTATCTTCTCTTCGAGACGCGGAATAGCCGGTTCGGGCAACGCGGCCTCGTTGTCCTTTCGCGCGACTTGGTCTAAAATAGCGTTGATGAACGCAGCCGACTGCACTTCGTCGTATTTTTTTGCAAGCTGTAGACACTCGTCGATAACAACCGGTGCTTCGGTATCGCGCAGATAAACAATTTGTGCAATCCCGATGCGTAAGAGTGCGCGGCTCACGGGCGAGATTCGAGAGAATTCCCAACCGACGAGACGTTCGGTAATGAGGTCGTCAATCGTTTCGATATTGTCGAGCGTTGCGTTGATGATTGAACGTGCATAGTCTTCAATATCTTTCGCCAGAGCATAGTCCATCCAGTTGAACGAAAGAATTTGCGTGCGGTCTTCTCGCGTGTCGGGACGCACGGCAAATTGGAAAATTGCCTGCATCGCGAGAATGCGCGCCTTGTGGCGGTTTTGGTGCGGGGATTTTGCCATTCTTTAGCGCAGAGCCTCGAAAGAGTTTATGAGTTCGATAAGCGAGCGTGCGGCTTCTGCGCCCTTGTTGGTTTCATCTGATACCGAACGCGCTTCGGCCTGGGCCGCGTTTTCAACGGTCAAGACTGCGTTCATCACGGGCTTCAAAAAATCGAGACTCACGCGCATGAGACCTGCGGCACTTTCTTTCGCAACGATGTCGTAGTGTCCTGTGTCGCCTCGAATAACGCAGCCGCACGCGATAACTGCGTCAGCTTTTTTCTCGTTGAAGACACGCGCTGCGGCCAGGGGTAGCTCCCACGCGCCGGGGACATGGAGTGTCGTAATGTTTTGCGGAAACACGCCGAGTTTTTTGAGACTTTCGACCGCTGCCCTTTCGAGTTCGAGGGTTATCCGCTCGTTAAAAAGCGATGTAATAACTATTACCCGCAGCGCGCTATCTTTGAGAAGCGTATTGTAGAATCGTTCGGAAACTTGCATGCCTTGCTACCTTTTTTGGAGGTTAGGGGAGTTGAACCCCTGACCTTCACAATGCCATTGTGACGCTCTCCCAACTGAGCTAAACCCCCGGTTTGTATAATCCTTGCGGCGCAATCAAACCAAATTTGATTTCACCGCAGTTCGGGTAAGCGAAACACGCCGTCAATCTCGATGGGAGGTCTCAGACTAAGCGCGAAATACGACGCCAAAGTAAAGGCCGGTTTCAGTCAATCCCAAAGAGGGGAAGAGAACTTTTTTGTAACCGACAATCAGCGGCATATCGAAACCCATTCCTAATTTGTTCAGATAGAGCGTACCGCGTATGTCGAGCATAAACGCATCGAGGGAGTTCCAACTCCCCCTGCGCTTCGAGGCTATACTCTTGCTCGAACCCAAAAGGTCGTTCATCACCCCGTTAGATGCCAATGGGATGTCCATAATGTACGAGTGTGCAATTCCGCTGATGTCTAAAAAGCCGAGCATGGTAAAGTCGACATACACGCCAAAATAGCCTGTGAAGTTGTGCGGCCCAATCGTAAAGAGATAGTCCTTGCCGGTTTTGCCGTCGCGCAGCGCATACGCATCGTCCTTTGAGCCGACCGATGCGCTGTAATCGGGTTGGGAAGAAATCATGATGCTTGAACCGAAGTAAGAGTATGCAATCCCCAGTGCAGGGCCCACGCGCAGAAACGAGATAGGATGCCACGAAACACCGAAGTCAAAATAGCTGCGTGCCTGCAAATAGTCGAAAGAGAAATCTAACAGAAGATCGACTTCGACATTCGTCATTGCAGTCAGAGTATTATCGGGATCGCTTTGGAATCGGCCCCTGGCGCCGATGGCCGTCAAAGAATGCGACGTACTGTCTTTTGTCGTAACGTATTTCTTATCGGTGCTATAGCCTGAACCGACCTCTTGCGTATCAAGACTCAGCGCGTGGATTTGGTCGCCGTTGCCAAGCGGGCTGAATTTTAACTTGCGCGGAGAGATATAGAATTGAATGCTCGCGTCTTCGTCGGAGACGGAATCTGACGACTTCGCGGAAATATTCGCCAGAGGCAAGAAGCTCCAGAAGACGACAAGGACCCCCAACAGTTTTTTCATGGGAAGTTGAGAATTTGGTTTCATAATGGACGGCATCGAAAAATCATCGAAAGAAGACTCGATATACAAGGCGTCAACTCTAATACTGTCAGAGGGCGCCGATTAAAAGAGTTTAGGCTTAGAACTCAGAGCAGCCTCGTGCCGTTACGGAAAAATGTAATAACTATTACAAATTCCCCGGTTTATGAAAATTCACGTTCTTGTGGTAGTTATTACAAAACTCGCTTTTTTCCGCTTTTTGAAAAAAAGTTCAAATTTCGTGAGAAAAAAACACGGTTTCTGGGTATTTAATATATAGAGGGAGAATATTTATGGAATACCACCAAACATCGGTCTCGTTGCGCGAGAAGTCGTACCGGCGACTCAAAGCTGCACAACTCATTTTCGCTCGGCATGCGATTCACTGGGGTGAGGGAGAGATTATTTCGCGGCTCTGCAAAGAGACTGTGTTACGCTGGCGCTCCGGCGGTCCTTGGACTATGTCGGCACGGCGGTACAACATCCAGACTGACGAGACTAAATACGTCATCAGGCCCTGGAGGGTTGATAAGAACCTCTACGGTGTGCTTTGGCAGCGGACGATTCATTCGGGCGAGTCGGTGTCGCGGTTCGTCGACTTCGCGATTCGGGTGTTCATGCCGCGATTTGTCGAGATGTATCTGCATTCGCCCCGACGCGGGTCGGCGTTCTCTGTGCGGAACCATCATTTCTGGGCGGCGCGGTATGCCCGGCGTAAAAGTTTTCCTGACTATTTTATTAACTACCAAAAAGTCACCGAAAAAAATGAGAACGGCGGGCTCGAAACGGCTCGGAAGGCGATTCTCATCGCGAAAAAAGGCCTGTCGTACGCTGAATACATCCACTGCCTACGAACTTGTATATAAGTTGCGCCTACGCCGCCGGCGGGATGTCTAAGAAGTCGTTTGTCACTCGGCCAGCTAGGTGAAATTATATCGCGAGCCGCAGTCTCACTGCTCGGCGGCGATTTTTCGGACAGCTCAGATGCGCACGCCGGTTTCGGGAACCGACGTGCCTGATAGCCCGATGCAGTCGCCTATTTGATAAGACTTTCCCAGGCGGTACCCTTGAGCTGTTCTTTCAGTGCCGCAAAGTGTCGGTTCTGGAAGCGTTCCCCGGGCATGTACGCGCTGGTGCTCATCTCAGAGAACTTCGATGAACTCATTAGCCCGCCGACAACGGCTTCATAAATACCGAGGTGCACAAAGCCCCCTTTGCAGGTGCCCTTGTACGAAGACGGCAGTGTACCGTGCTTGCCGGGTAGGGGATTTTTTTCCGTAACGAGCGCTGGCGTGCCATAGGTCACAAGGCACTTATTCCCCACTCCCCAGCAGGAATCGCCGCTTTTTTTCATCTCGGCAAGCGCCAGGTAGCGTATCTCAAAAGCGCCCGCGGGAACCAACGCATAGAAGACGCTGGCATCCAGAGCACCTGCCCTTTTGAAGACCAGCGAGGCAGATTTATCTCCCGCAATGATCGTGCCAGCATAACCGTCGCCTGCTTCTTTCGAACCGTCAACGAGCCCGGTCACTAGACAGGTATTCGCGGGATTTGCGCCCTGCACTGCGGCCAAATCATCGGCATTAATCACCGGATCAGAGGCCCCGCCGCCCATAAGTGTTGCGCAGTGACTCAGCGAGAGAGCAGTTACTGCGATAAGCATATTTTTTATCTGTTTCATTCAATCCTCCTAAAAATTTTTGCGGAATATACCGATTTTTAGTGTCTTGTCAATACCCAGAATTGGGTATTAGTTGCGGCGTTCCTGGAGCCGGTAAACCGCTTCAGATCGTGAATTTACTTCGAGCTTTCGATAAATATTCTTTATGTGCGTGTGGACCGTATGAACGCTGATGCCGGAAATCTGTGCGATATCTTTATAGGAGTATCCCTCGGACAACCGCGTTAATATTCCGCGCTCCCGCTCGCTCAGCGGGTTTTCGGACAAGGCTTCGGGCTTAGATTCTTTGCGGGCAGCCAGTTTCCCAAAGAAACCAGCAACCTTACGTGCTATGCCAAAAGACATCGGTGCGCCGCCTGCTTCTAATTGGCGCAACGCTTCCGTTAAGTCGACCGAATTGCAACCTTTCAGTAAATAGCCGGATGCTCCCGCCTGCAAGGCGCCAAAAACTTCGTCCCCGCCATCGTAGATGGAGTGAATGAGTATCTCACCTTCGGGATTGGCTTTCTTTACAGCTTTGACTGCACCGGAGCCTGAAAGGCCGGGTAAGCCAAGATCGAGAATGGTTAACCAGATATCACCCCGCGCGAGAAACGGCAGCGCGTCTTCGCATTTTTGAAAAGTAGCATGCATAGTATAACCGGTGCTTCTGCGTAATCTTTCTGCGAGCGCCTTATTGACTTGGCCGTCGTCTTCGATGATGATAATTTTTTTAGCCAACGGGCGAAAAGTCACAAACGCCCAGATTGAAAACTAAAAATTACGGCGACGCCTTTTTGAGGACGCGTAAACAGACGCACGCGGCCTTTCAGGCTTCTTGCACGGGCAGCCAGGTTTCTCAGGCCGCGCCCCTTTGACCGCACTGTTTTTTGAAGCCCCACTCCATTATCCGCGATCAGAAAATGTATCCAGGGGCCGCGTTGCACTAATCGAACGACAAGTTGCGACGCCGCGCTATGGCGCATCGCATTCGCTAACGCTTCGAACGCGAAACGCTGTAAGTGAAAAGCAACGCGGGCAGATACGATGACTGGGGCCAAATCGATCTTGAGGTGCATTTTGCAGACTGCCGCGATTTCCCGTGCACGATCTTCGATATGACCTGCAAATTTCTGCGGCAAATCCGGATCGATATCCTCGAGATCGAGCAAGTCGCGCAGGCTTTGGGATATCCCCGTGACCCGCTCGCGCAACTGCTGCATCGGCTTACTTTTTGCATCTGCGGTTTTCATCATCAACAGGGTCAAGTCAGAGCCGATTATATCGTGCAATTCTGCAAATATCTGATGGCGTTCCCGCTTTAACTCCGTAGCTAATGCCTGACGTTGGCTCGCATTTTCTTCGCGAAGGCGGCGGTAACGATCTGCGAGCGCAAAACTAAAGATTACCGCCTCGGCCACGATGGTCAGAGGCAGGGTGTAATAGAGTAGCGCGTTGACCGTATAGTTATCTGCATCAACCCGTAACACGCGCGTCAGAACAAAGAGAGGAATCATCAGCAGCGAAACCAACGTCGCGGCCATAAAATAGCCCGCCGAAGGCCTGTGTAATCGAATCGAGTGGTATGCATGGACGAGAATAACTACTTCGACCGGAAAGGTAAAGGTCAGTAGAATCTGATTTGTGTATGGCTGGGGTGTGAAAACAGCGGGTATCGCCAGAAGCAGAAATGCGGCACCTGCATATTTCAGAATGTTCCGGGTAAACCCTGTCGCGATTTGCATGAAACGCTCGGCGAAAATCATGAAAAACCCGTGAATGAGTAATGAATTTGCGGGCAGAATGCGGCAATCCCATTCCGGATGATTCGGCAGCATGTATTTTGCGAGAAAACCGGCGTTGTTGAGTTCAAAAATCAGCCAGGAGAGAATATACATCGAATAATGCAGATAACTGCGGTCTCTGAGGCTCAGGAAAAGAAAGAAATTGAATAGGATTAGGACTGCCTGCGCCCCGAAGATAAATCCCGCAACGATCTGGTCGAGACTTTCTTTTTCCGCCACAGATTTTCCGGTTTTAATGACGGGGTTAAAATAAATCGTTGTCGAACTTTTTATCCGCAAGTAGAGATCGATGGGTTCTGTATCGACAGGCAAAGGTGAAGCGAATTCGCGTAAGCCTCCATAACGGCTGACAAAAGGGCGCGCCTGTCCCGTGAGCCGAATCTCCAAAAGTCGTCCGTCCTTGACAAAATAAAAATCGACGTAATGCAGAGCAAAATTACCCAGCATCAATAGCAGGGGCTGCGGCGTATCTTTTTGATAGCGGTAACGAAAATGAAACCAGAGTGTTTCTCCAGTAAAACCTTGGTGAATAGAATTATTTTCTTCATAACGAAAATCTCTGCGCCCGATAATCTCAGATAATCTCAAGGCGCCTGTTCCATCGGCGAGAAATCCGATATGCGGGGAGGCATGGATCGTTTTCGCAGTTTCCGGATTCAGTGAAAGTGTCTGCAATTTACCGCCGCGCTCAGATGCCGGCAAGGCACCGGCGATCGGCGCCTCTTTTTTTGCGCAGGCAGGCAGGAGCAATAACGCAAGGAGCAGATTTTTCCAGAACACCAGAAGCCGGGAAAGCGTAATTAACACAGAGGAAAAGCAAATTTTTCGGTTTGGCTAAACTCATTTCGAGTTTAGGCTTAAAACGCGACCTAAGCTTAACGAACCGTTAACCCCGTCAACACCCGACGAAAACTATCGAGCCCCGCTTCGAGGTTCTCGACGATTTCGTGCGCGATGGTGTCGGGGTCGGGCAGGTTGTCGAGATCGGCGAGCGATTGGTCTTTAATCCATGTGATGTCGAGCGAGGTTTTGTCGCGTGCGATAATTTCATCGTAGCTGAAACGACGCCAGCGGCCGTCAGGATTCTTTTCGTCGAATGTTGCTTTGCGTTTGTGGCGCTCTTGCGCCTTGTAGCAATCGATAAAGTCGCGCAAATCTTCGAGCTTCAGTGGATTTTTTTTCAACGTATGGTGGATATTCGTGCGGTAGTCGTAAATCCACACTTCTTTAGTCCATGCCTCTTTGCTTGCGCTCTTGGCGTCGAAAAACAGCACATTCGCTTTCACGCCCTGCGCGTAAAAGATGCCCGTCGGCAGGCGTAGAATCGTGTGCAGGTCGGTGGTTTCGAGCATGCGCCTGCGCACAGTTTCACCCGCGCCGCCTTCGAAAAGCACGTTGTCGGGTAGCACTACGGCGGCTTGCCCTGTCGTCTTGAGCATCGTGCGGATATGCTGTAAAAAATTAAGCTGCTTGTTGCTCGTCGTTACCCAAAAATCTTGCCGGTTGTAGGTGAGGTCTTCTTTTTCTTGTTCGCCTTCTTCGTTCGTGAAGGTCATGCTGCTCTTCTTGCCGAACGGCGGGTTTGCGAGCACATAGTCGTAGAGTGTGCCACTCGGCGCAATGAGCGAATCGTTCGAGGAAATCGCACTTTCACCATCGATGTCGCCGATGTTGTGCAGAAAAAGATTCATAAGCGCGAGGCGGCGCGTGCCGGCCACAATTTCGTTGCCGAAAAAAGTATCGTATTTCAAAAATTTCTTTTGGTCTTTATCGAGGGTAAAATTTGTTCCATCGGTCAAAAAATCGTACGCCGCCAAAAAAAATCCGCCGGTGCCGCACGCCGGGTCGGCGATCGTCTTCATCGGCTCGGGGCGAATGCACTCAACCATCGCGCGAATCAAGGCGCGCGGCGTAAAATACTGACCCGCACCGCTTTTGGTGTCTTCGGCGTTTTTTTCAAGGAGGCCCTCATAGATGTCGCCCTTGTCTTTGACGCCCATCATCACCCAGTTCTCGGCACCGATCATATCGATGAGACGGTAAAGTTTCGCCGGGTCTTGAATTTTGTTTTGGCTCTTGGTAAAAATCTGGCCGAGCATACCTTTTTGCGAACCGAGCTCGCGTAACAACTTCGAATAATGCGTCTCTAATTCGTCGCCGCTTTTGGTCGTGAGTGAATCCCACTGAAATTCTTTTGGAATGCCGAGCTTGCGGTTGTGCGGCGGCTGGCTGTACTCGTGCGCCATCTTCAAGAACAAGAGATACGTCAACTGCTCGAGGTAGTCGCCATAGCCGACGCCGTCGTCGCGCAGCGTGTTGCAGAAGGCCCAGACTTTAGAAACGATGGCAGAGGTGGTCATGTCATTTTTCCATGGTGCGCTGCTTGGGCACAAAATTTTGTGCCCTTATGATGGCATCGAAATAATTGCCCTTACGCCGGCAGTGTTTAAATCGTCTTGCGGCCATCGCGCCGGATTATTGTGTATATATTGGCGAATGCGGTTTAAAGCTTCGTCATCGCGCACAATGTGTTCGTAATAATTGCGTTGCCAGGCGACATGGACGTCTGTATTTTCCCGCGCCCATTTGGTGACACCGGTTTTGAAACCGCGGACGATGGTTGCAACGGACCGGGGGATAATTTTACCAAATTTATGGGTTTTGCCGTCCGAACGTGGGGGCACAAAATCTTGTGCCCCCACGTTGACAAAATCTTGTGCCCCCACGTCCATGATTTCTAACACACCATGCACGTGGTTCGGCATAATCACATACGCATCTACGCGCACATTCGGGTAATGTTCGGGTACCGCACGCCAACATGCATCGGCAACGGCACCCATCGCGCTCAGAACCATTTGACCGTCGCGCACATCGCCGAACAAATGCGCGCGGTGGTGTGTGCAGATGGTGATGAAATAATGACCGGGCTGCGAATAATCGTAGCCTTTCAGGCGGATGGATTTGCGGTTACGTTTTTGCATACGTGTTGCGGTCTGCGTCTCCTATGTCCGGTCGGGGCGACTCATACGCCGATGCCCAGTCCAGCGTCAGGGGCGACTCATGAGTCGCCCAACGAGTCGTCTGTGTGCCCGCCGTAGTGTACCTGCCGTAGTGT
>CAUJII010000037.1 GCA_963205035.1 Spirochaetota bacterium | reverse complement strand
GCAAATTTAGCTTAGGCGAAGTGCCGGCGCGCGAGTTAGCGCTCTGGCTATTTTACCGCGCACACGCATCGCCGATTCCGAGCTCTGCGAAATTTTTACCGGAGTTCATGCAGTCCGCGTTAGCGGCGAGCGAGCACGACTGCGAAGTGTTGATCCAAACACTCACAAAAGACGGTATACAGGCGTACTGGCAACCCCTCTCTGAGCCGAAGAGTAGTTATTACAGTGGCTATTTTTTTGAAACGTATGCGAAGGGTTTTACGGAACCTATCGTGCGCGGCGGTGTCTATAACGACTTGGTGAGCCGCTATGCAGACATCGAAGCGGGAGCGTGCGGTTTCGCACTCGATTTATTGGCTCTTTAACGTTCGTCTCTTCAGAACAAAATTCTGAACCCCAAGCCCCATTGGCGTGACGCGATGCTTGTCTCTCTGAAGCGCAAGTCGTCCATAAAGGGGAATGCTCCCATGTGAAAATAATATTTGTCGAGCGCCTCAAAATACAAAAACGGGTATGCCGGATTGCGGATATAGATGTCGTAGTAAAGTCCGGGAATGGGGTTCAGTCTTTCAAACCGGCGCGCAAGACTTTCATAGAGCCTCACGGTGAAGCGTTCCAAGGTATAGAGGTCGTGGTCGATGTCTTCGGGCTTCACGCGGCTTAAAGCGAGCCCCGCAATCCCCAAAAACTGCGTCATGATTTGAATGTTTCCCAGGTTGCCCGAGCTGCTTCCGTAACCCGTCTGCGCAATGCGCAACTCCGCCCGAAAAAGAAGATAGCGTAGCTTCGCGCTGAGGTCGCGTTGCACGCTGTCGTGATGGGTAGGGGTCGAAAGCCACAGTGTGCGGGTGTCGGCTTCTATGGCAAAAAAGGGTTGGTGGATTAACAAAAGTACAACAATCAAGATTTGGAATCGTGCTTTACAGGCAATCCGATACATAGAGCCTTTCGTATCTTTATGAACGGCAATGTATTTCGACACTTCCACAGGTTTTTTTCGCAGACAGCACTTCTTGCATTCTTAGTCGCAGCGCCTTCGCTTTTTGCAGATGCGGCGTACGAAGCGCTGAAAGGGCAAGTGAAGGGGCTCTACTCTTCTTTCCGTGCGAGCTTCGCTGTCACCTCTTCTTCGGGTCAAATACAAACGGGCAAGATACTCTACCAATATCCCGGCAAGCTGCGCGTCGATACGGCGAGCGGAGTAATCGCAACGAATGGTACACATCTCTGGGTACATAACAAGAGTTCGTCGCTTTGCGCAAGGCAAGACGTGGCGGGAGTCGGCGGCGGCCTCTTGGGAGTCCTTTCATCGTACGAAGGAACAATCCAAGGAAATACTTATATCTTCCGCAAGAAGGGCGCGTACTTCGATGAAATTATCGTGCAGGTTGCGGGTGGCATGGTGCGGAGTGTTCGGTTGAAACACGGCGACGACACGACGACATACTCCTTTTCTGGAATGACAATCGACGCGGGGATTTCTGGCTCGATGTTCAACTACAAGCCAGCCGGTGCGCAAATCATCGAAAACCCGCTCAACAATTAACATGGAAGAAACTCCCGCACAACCCTCTCCCGCAAAAATTAGCAAAAGCGTGTGGGGAAAAATTGGTACGACCTTGGGTTACACGACAGCCGTGCTTTTTGTGGGAGTAATCGTCGGTTACAATTATGTGATGAGACCGGCGTTCTTAGAGCCCATCGTCAAAGAGCAATTTGCAAAAAACACAAACGGTAAGTTGGAGTTAAAGCTCGAACAGACTTCTCTTTTTCGCGGTTTCATTATCAAAGACATTCGTGTCCTGGCGCCTGAAGGCGAGGGATTTAGAGACACTCCCATTTTTCAAGCGAGCGAGGTGACGCTCCTCTATAACGTCTTTGGTTTTTTCCGTGGCAAGTTTGGCGTGCATGAAATTGCATTACGAAACGCGAATGTTTTTATCGAGCAGAAGCACAACCGGACGAGTGTCGAAGCGCTCCTAAAGCCTTCAAAAAAAGAAGAAAAGCCAAAGGAAGAAGAGAAAGAGGCAAAAGCCGCCTCCGACACGATTTCGTGGTTTTTTGATGTAAAGATTTTTACGCGCCTTGCTATTGAAAATTTTAATTTTACTTTCGATGCAAAAGATAAATCGAACAAAGTGCAGCGTTACGCCCACCTCAAGAACTTCAATTTTAACTTCTCGCTGATGACGCGCGACTTTCACTCGATAGACACTGCGTCGCCAGCCGATCTGGTTTCGCTTCTCGATGCATTCGTCATTGAACTTAACCCGCAAAAAAATATCGATATTGCGTATGAAGGCCCCGAGGCAACGGTACACTCGAACTTAGAGATGTTTTGGCTTCTTTATTACGATGGTCTATCCAAACAGCCCGAGTTTATCTCGCGCATGCAAATCGGCCAAGACAAAATTCCCGTCTCGCTCAAGAATAGAAAGCAACAGAATCTCGCTTTCCGCATGCAGCATGCGATTACATACGACGCGAAAACCGATAAGCTCGCCATTCAAGATTTTGCAATCCGTTTCTTGGGCGACACGCTCCTTGCTCTGACAGGCACGGGAGAGAAGCTCCTTAGCGATAAGCGGCGCGTCGAGATTCAGACGGGCAACTCGCGCGTCAATTTGGGCAAAGTATTCGAGGTCGTTTCGACACTCACCGGCAAACGCGACCCCGCCTATTCGGGTTTCTTCTCGATTAAAGCGACGCGCATCTTGATGGAAAACGGAAAAATCGACGACCAAGGCGGATTCAAATTAGAGCGTGTTTCTGTGCGGCAGGGTCGCTTGGCGTTTTCGATCCCCACGTTCGAGTTTGATCACGCGGCACTCGTCAACACGGCGATAAAACCTATCCCTGTCGAGCATGCGTCGGCTAAGGCACGCGGCACATTGAACGGCGCGCCTCTCAGCTTAGATGCGAAAATTGCAGAGGATAAAAAAACTGCAATCGCTTTTTCGTTGCGTGGATTTAACATCGGCCCTTTTGCAGCAGGCGCAGCCGCCGGTGCGATTAGTACCACGTTGAATATCGACGGGCCGTCGCTGCAAGACTTAGCGCTCAACCTGCGCGTTTATTCTCCACAAATATTTTATTTTGTCGATCGGAGTAAATCCGGCATCAACCGCATCGACTTCAATGCAAAGGGTAGCGTAAAGACGAGCGAAGACTTTCGGCAAATTCGCGTGAATCTACCTGTCCTTTCTTTCTACGATAAGAACAAAGATTATGGCAATGCACTCGATTTGAAATCCCGCGTTCAGGTCGAGAAATCCAACAGCATCAAAGTGACTTACACTCTCGAAAAATTTACCGTGGGTTTTCCAGAGCTACTACAAACGCTTCCCGTGTCGCTGCAAGAGCAGATAGGTGGGCTCTTGAAGACTTTGAATTTAGGCCGCACTCTGCGTGCCGATGGTGAAACTGCGCTTTTCATTGCCGGCGGTGAAACGCAGGTCAAACATGCGACGCATATTGCGGTTCCCGACATCCACGTCGACGACATCGATATTGAAGCAAAGGTTCGCCTCAAGCCGCCTTATACGTACATCGATAAATTTTCGATTACTGGTTTGAGAAAAGCTCTTCTCGTGAGTGCAGACGGCCACCTGCGAGACACGCCAGAAACTGTCACCGATAGCAAGACCGGAAAAAAGCAGCGCGTCATTGCGAAAGTACCACAGTTGAAATATAAGGTGGAGCTTGCGAAGGCAGAGGAAACCGAAATTTTGGACAACAGTTTTTTAGAAGGGCGACTCACGCTTGCCGGTGCTGCTGAGGGCAATATCGTCGACGGCAAGATCGAAATCGATCATTTGAGTTTTCGCAATCCACAAGTGAAGGTGAAGAAAGTCAACATGCTCTTTCCTTTCAAACACGACCTTCGGCTCAAGAAGACTCTCAATTTGCGCGCCGGCAATAAAGAGCGGATCATCAAGAACTATAATTTTAATCGCCCGTATAATTTTACGATTGCGAGCGTCGATATTCCAGACCCAAACAACAAACGCGAGTGGTTGAGCCTCATCTATTCGCGCGGCACATACCCGGCGATTGGAGCGTCGATGGAATATAAAGACAATGTCTTTGTCATGCCTGTGATGCAACTTTATACTTTGAACGGTGTCGTCACTATATCGGATACCCTCTTCAACTTGGGGCGTCTGCGCCCGAGCGAAATGGAATACAGCATGACGATTCAAATCAAAGACATCGACTTGAAGCAACTGATTGCTAAAGATAAAGTCGATGCAGTCTCCGATGGAAAACTGCGCATCGACATGCTGTTTACCGGCAACAGGCTCGATAAGCCCGTCGAAAATTTGAACGGTTATTTCTCAATTTATCGAATCGGCCCCGAGTTTGCAGAAACGGTCATGCGCGCCGTCATGCCAAAAAGCTCGAACATCGTGAGTACGATTGCAACGAATACCGCGATACCAAAACGCATCAATATCGAGCTGCGCGACGGGTTTGTTTACTCCGATATTCCGATTCAAAAAGGTGCTTTCGGTACGCTCCTTTTTTCTCCCGATGAAATTAACAACCGGCGCATCAACATTCCTGAGTTCTTTCAAAGGATCTCCAACGAAGCCAGTGTGTACTCGGGGTCGGCGGCGGGCAAAGAAGAGTAGTCCAAGAGAGAGTAACCTCGCGTGGGCCTTTTTTCATACCAACCCGAGTTTGACTATGACTCAGTAGAAGCTTCTAACTCGGCTGAAACGACAAAGCACTTGCTGCCGTTCAAAGGGGGATTTCTCAAAGGCCTCGAACCGCACCTTGTGAATGCCGATAACATACAGAAATTTTTGGCGTCGGCACCGACAGAGACACGAAAAGAGATCAATCGACGCAACAAAGAAATCGATGCGGCTCTCGTTGCAATCATTCGTCTTTATGGCGGTCTTGAAGACGAGCTTTCGGCGCGTCAACTCGACACAAGCGCGCACCGCGAATACTACACGCATTTTCAAAATGCAGAGATGGAAGATCAAAAACTCGAATTCGTGAAGCTCATACGCTCGTATGAGATCATAAAGCATTTTAATATCGAGTTGCTCGAAACATGGACGCAGCTTGCGCGTATTTTTGAATCGTTTGCAACGCCTTCGGGTGAAAAGCAATTCCTCGAACAACTCTTAGTTTACAGAGTCTATCCCCGCATCGATCTTTGTAATTTAACCAATCTGCTTCTGCGTCGCCTCGCATATATCGTGAATGCGCATGGCGAAGAAAACCGTGCGGGGAAAATCCACATACAAGGGCAGTACACGAGTCAAATTAACTATGCGTATTCTGTGGTCTTTAGAGAAGATATTGCAGAAGTCTTGGATGGTTTGGAACTCCCGAAAGACGGCGAGACAAAGACTCATGCTTTTGAGCCCATCCGTGAAACCCGCGATTCGGCAATCAAGTCGCCCTACTTGCTCGACACGCGTGGGAGCGAATCTTTCAATCAAACGTATGCGTATATTTTAGAAATCGATCCCGCGCGTTTCTCACTCGAAGAAGCAAAGGTTGCGCGGTCGGTTTATATAGAAACGCACTTGGGTGTCGAGGACGAGGCGTTGCGGCAAGACTTGATCCGCAAATTTATTTCTGCTGCGCGAAACAAAGACCGTGCGGGTGAATATAAAGCGTTCTTAATGAACTATTTTCAATTTACTCGCGAGACGGTGCTCTTGGGCCAGACTTCGATTCCCGAAGAGGACCACCTACTTTTCTTGTACCATTTCGGTCCGCTCTTTTTCATCAAGGTTGCAGCACATTTTATGCGCATTGGTCGCACAGGGTATGTGCACCGGCACTTGAAGCGCAATCAAATGGCGCGCGAGTTACCGCTCACGTATATCAAATATGTTTTCAAAGAATGGTGGGATGAAAATATTTATACGCAGCTTCCGCGCAACGAGAGAAACAGCCATGTCGCATTCGAGCGGCTCCTCACCGGCATCCGAGACGAATGGCATGGCCACCACCTGAAACTTCTGGGGAAGATTCGTCAAGACCCCGACCTGCGCCGAGCTCTCTCTCTGCACGATGTTGTGACATTGGGTCAATTTCTTGAGTTAGAAACGTCGTATTTATACCACGTAAAAATCTTACGCTTCTTGGGCCGGGATTTCTTTTACTTACCGCTGCGTCTCGCGTCGGAAAAATCGGGCAGCCGCAAGTAGTAAGTAGGGATTACTCATTTCAGAGTTTACGCCAGCCTGCCCGCTCCGGTTGCGTCTGCGATGAGAAAAAAAATCTACCGTTCGATTCTTCTTTTAGTCGGCGCTCTTTCCGTTGCGTATTGCAACAGAATGGATATCACATCGCCCAAGGGTAAAGCGAGTTACGCCGTCGGTTACCAAATGGGCCGCTCGATGAAAGCGCAGGGAATTGATATTGATACCACAACCCTTGCTGCCGCGCTGCGCGAAACGCTCGACGGCAAAGACCCACGCATGAGCGAAGAAGAGATGCGCGATGCAATTCAAAAACTCTCGTCGCACCGCGACCAAGCCGACCCGAAAGTCGCTGCGGAAACCTTGGCAAAAGGCCGAGCGTTTCTCGAAGCAAACAAAGCGAAGCCAGGCGTCCATGTTACGGCGTCGGGACTGCAATACAAAATTATCAAGCCGGGCAGCGGCGCTTCCCCAAAAATTACAAACACTGCGAAAGTCCATTACCGAGGCACACTCATTGACGGCAAAGAATTTGATAGCTCCTACAAGCGCGGCGAACCTGCGCAGTTCGGTGTCGGTCAAGTCATCAAGGGTTGGACAGAAGCTTTGCAGCTAATGAAACGCGGCGCGAAGTATGAACTCGTTATTCCGAGCGAATTGGCTTATGGAGACCGTAACAGCCCGCAAATCCCTGCGAACTCTGTTTTGTTGTTTGAAGTCGAGCTCTTAGACTTTAAGTAAGCATTTTCGTGGAGTTAAATAACTCCACGAAAACCGAACGTGAGCCAGTAGGGCATGCGCTCGCGTCCCCACACTCCGATGCCATAAGAGGCGTCGAGCTGAATGGCGTCGCTCAAGATATAGCGCACGCCGACTTGTGTCGCGCCTCCCGAATCCTTGTCGGCATAAGGGTCGCTCGAAAAAATTTCGGCAATCGCGTTCCACTCTTGGTAGATGCGGAGTTGGGCGCCGATTCCCCATGTCGACTTGACGTAGGTGGAGGCTTTGACGGCGCCTAAGTTTGCGTGTATTAGAAGAAGCTCTTTCTTAATGTTCCACGTCATCGCAAGGTAGCCATAAGGACTCGTCTCCTGCGGCCTAAGTGCACCAAAGCCTCCGCTGAAATTTGAGCCTCCACTGAGCGCAAGACTCGGCAGAAGGGAATCGACGCGCGTGAAGAGTAACGCCTTTGCCTGTACTAAAGGGCCCGAAAGCGAGTATTCACGCGCCTTCGTTGCGTCGTGGTCTGCTGTGCCGTGCAAGAACCCCATCGAGAGTTCCAGCCAATCTGTCGGACCGTATGCGGGCAGCACCCAGTGTTGAAAGTTTGTGCTGTGAACGTGCACCCACGTTTCAAGCTGTGCCAAGTTGCGGCCGACCACCCGCGCATCGTCGGTCACAAAAGGACGGATTGCCTCGGCGCGTGAGGATAATAGCCCCAGGGAAATTATGAGTAGAGTAAAAATTTTTTGGGGCGTCATAGCGACTAAAGGACGGAGTGGAATTCTTCTTACGAGACATTGTGCGTCAACTACTCAATAAACTCTCTGCAAAATTCTTGAGCTCTTTCAAACGCGCATGCGCCGCTTTAACAGTGTCTCTTGAATAAGACGTATGGTAAACACCCAGATAAACTTTTACTTTAGGCTCTGTGCCCGAGGGCCGAATTGCCAACCAGTCGCCTTGGGAGTTTGTGATATGCAAAAGATTTTGTTGCGGTAAGTGAGTCATTGCGCGATCCTCGCCGTCCACGATTTCTTTGAAAGTTTGAAAATCACGCAGCTTCACGACACGCGAGGCGAGAAATTCTTTCGGCGCATTAACGCGTACTTCGTTCATTAGCCGTTGCATCGAATGAATCCCCTCGGAGCCCAAGAACGTGCGCTCGACTGCGTCTTCGGCGGCATACCCGCACTCTGAATACATTTTTTCGAGCCAAGAGGTAAATCCACCATCGCCTGAAATGTGCGCTGCCAAGAGGCAACTGATAATGCCGTCTTTATCGCGCGAGTCGCCGACCGTTACGCCAAACGCCTCTTCAAAAGCCAAGACCATGCGCGCCTGCGAGTTTGCGGCAACCACGGCTTCGGCCTTGTTACCCATGTTCTTAAACCCCGTAAGCGTTTCGTAATACTCAACGCCAAATTTTTCACAAATTGTGCGTGTCAACGGAGTGCTCACGACGCTCGAAAGCGCAAAGAGGTGTGGATGGATTTTTCCTTTCTCGCGCAATTTTGACAGAAGGTAATATAAGAACACCGTTCCAATCTGGTTGCCAGAAAGCGATGTGAAGTCTCCTTCTGTGTTTCTAAACGCAACGCCGACACGATCGCCGTCGCCGTCTGTCGCGACGATGAGGTCTGCGTTGTCGGCGTGCGCTTTCTCTAACGCGAGTTTCAAACTGTCAGGGTTTTCTGGATTCGGCGCTTTCACTGTTGGAAAAAGCGGATGCGGTTCGTATTGTTGCGGCACGGGTAAAAAATTTTTGAACCCCGATTTGTAAAATGCCGCATTCATGAGCGCACCCGCTGCGCCATGCAGAGCAGTGAA
>CAUJII010000036.1 GCA_963205035.1 Spirochaetota bacterium | reverse complement strand
AACCATGCAATCCTCATGGCAAAAGAGAGTATCGACACTCCTTTCGCTGTCATCAACGCAGACGATTATTATGGGCGTGATGCGTTCCGGGTCTTAGCAAATTTTTTGCGTGAGACAGAGAGCACGAGCAACACGTATGCGATGGTGGGTTATCAGCTCGGCAAGACGCTTTCTGAGTCGGGGGCCGTTTCGCGCGGCGTCTGCTCCACCGATGAACATGGTTTCTTGACCGGCGTCGTCGAGCGCACGCATATCGAACGCACTCCGGCAGGTATCTTCTACAAAGAAGCCGACGGCACGGTAGCCGAGCTTGCCGATAAGACGACTGTCTCGATGAACATGTGGGGATTTACCCCGAAATATTTTTATGAATCCGAATTGCAATTTTTAGATTTCTTGAAAAAAAATGGCAACGAGCTCAAAGCGGAGTACTTTATCCCCACGGTGGTGAATACGCTCGTGCGCGAAAAGAAAGCAAAAGTTCAAATGCTCCACACCGACTCGCAGTGGTTCGGTGTGACATACCCTGGCGATAGACCGATGGTCGTCGAAAAATTGCACGCGCTTATTCAGCAGGGCGTGTACCCAGAAAAACTATGGCTGTAAAAAAAACCTTTCCTGAAATCAAAGCAAGCGCATGGCTCAATAGCGAGCCCCTCTCGATTGAAAAAGAGCGCGGCAAGGTCGTTCTTCTCTACGCATTCCAAATGCTCTGCCCCGGGTGCGTAACGCACGCTGCTCCTCAAGTCAAGAAGGTCTATGATTTTTTTTCGCGCGACCTCTTGACGGTCATCGGTCTTCACAGTGTTTTTGAACACCACGAAGCGATGGGGATTGAGTCTTTGAAAGCATATCTCTATGAGTTTCAGTACACGTTTCCTGTCGCCGTCGATAATCAAACAGAAGGTAACCCTCTGCCTGACACAATGACGATGCTCGGTTTACGCGGTACGCCGAGTATTCTGCTCGTTGACAAGAAAGGTTTTTTACGTAGCCATCTTTTTGGCCGCGTTGAAGACCTGCAGTTGGGCGTCGAGCTTGGAGTACTTCTCGGCGAAAAATAAATTTTTCCGAAGGGTGGGAAAAATCCCACAACGGTTAGAGTTTATTCGCCAACGGATGCTTTATTTTCTTAAGTTCGTTCACTACATAAGAACGCGTTGACGACGACCAGGCCTTAGAGAGGCGAATAATTTTCGCCTCGTCTTTCATGTGGATTCCCACCTGCAAGATAGCATTGTCGTCGTTCATCTTGAGCATGACATTTTTCAAATGGTTTTCGTTGAGGAGGTCGGCGATTTCTCCGAGCTTGATAAAAAAATTGCGCTTCACCATTTCTCTCACAACCGACACGATGAGTTCAACATCCATGAACTCGCCGATGCGTGCAGTGACCTTCGCGTCTGCGTTCACAGCGACATCGCCCATGTAGTCGTGGCGGAGCGAGCGGCCAATTTTTGCGGCAGATTTGGGCTCCATGTAATCGCACACTTGCGCCACAATGTAAGGCGTGAAGTAATCATGCGCGAGCTTCGCGATGATGAAGTTGGGGATAAAACTCGTCGAGACGGCGATGGCTTTGAAGACTGGGCGTTGGTTGGCGTCGAGCCGCTTCATGTACTCTTGAAGGTCTGCATGGAGTCGGTTCAAATGCTTTTCGGGAATATCGGCAAGGTATTCCATCTCGGTTTCTGAAACCAGCATTTCTTGAATGTTCTTCGCGACTTCTTCTTTTGTCATAGTTACTCCTTAGCGTTGATGGAGTCCGCGATTTTACGCACATTGCGTCAAGATAAACAAATGTTCACGGGATGGCGTGGATAACTTCTGTTTGAGTTACCTTGAAATTCCTGTTTCAGAAGCAGGAATTTCAAGGTCGAGTTATGTCGTATTTTTTAGAGCTTCTGAAATTTCAAGAAAGGGGACAGCCTTTGTATGAGCCGCAATGCGGTATTTCAATTTGCCCGGATACACAACGTACAATTTGTCCAATTTCAAATCGGTAAAAGCCGTTCTCATCGACGGCGTCATCGTTGGTGCGTCAGTGCGCTTAATCTCAAAGCCGATGCGTTTACCGCGATACATAAGCAGTAGATCTAATTCTGCGCCAGCGTGCGTTGCCCAGTAGTACGCATCTGCGCCCGCATTTCTGCGTAGAATTTCTTCAATGACAAAGCCCTCCCACGAAGCGCCAAATTTAATGTGATTGTGCAAATCGACACGTCTTTGAATCCCCAGCATGGTGTGCAATACGCCCGAATCACGAAAATAGATTTTGGGAGCCTTTACCTGCCTCTTACCTAAATTTTCGTGCCACGGGCGAAGTTGCCGCACCATATAGAGTCCTGAAAGGATATCAAGGTAACGACGCACTGTCGTCTCGCTTATGCCGAGCGAGCGAGCGGGTTCGGCGGCGTTCCAAATATTGCCGTGGTAGTGAGCGAGCATTGTCCAAAAACGACGCATCATTTCGGTTGAAACGTTCACTCCCAAAAAAGGCATGTCGAGTCTCAAGAAGGTATCTATGTAGTTGCGTAGCCATATATGGCTATTGTGATCGGTTTTGGCCAAAAAAGAAAGCGGAAATCCGCCGCGCAACCAAAGCTTATCCCAAGCGTTCACGGAAATTTCGCTACTTGAAAAGGGAGTTAGCTCGAACGATTCTGTGCGCCCCGCCAAGCTTTCTGAAACGTTCCGCATAAGCTCAGGTGAATCGCTGCCCAATATCAGAAAGCGGGTACGCAAAGTTCTTCTATCTGCAAGTACGCGGAGAATGGGAAAAAGTTTCGGTAGGCGTTGCACTTCGTCGATGACGACAAG
>CAUJII010000035.1 GCA_963205035.1 Spirochaetota bacterium | reverse complement strand
CGTTGCATACCTCTACCCGATGCTGGTTTCTCACCATTCCAAACCCGCATTCCAACTCTTTCTTTTTTATCCGTCGAAAAATAAAATGGGTGTGCGCGACGCAGCACCGTTGCGGCGTGCTGCATTCGCCAAGTCGGAGCCCCTCTTGCGCTCCCTGCTCGAATCAAAACGCGCAAGACCTACTGACGTTGCTGAAGAAGATCCGGGTGCAGCGCTTGTGCGTCCCGATGTGAAGGGAGTGAATTTTTATCCCAATTTTTATTCTCTGGAATATGATTTTCGGCGGCTCTTAAAAAAGGCATACGACAAACTGCAAATTGCATATATCGAGACGCCTGATTTTTTTACAGACCTCAGAGCATTCTTCAAGCGCAACGAAGACTTAATCGATTCGATAGGGGGTGACTACCACATCGTTATCGATCAACTCGAGCTCGACAGCAACGGAAACTACACAAGGGTTCCTGAAGTGATTCGCCATTACCGCATTCTCGCCGATGGCTTAGAAAAATTTGTTCTGAACGTATTGTTAGGACGCGCAAAGGCGGCGGGCGACAGTGTCTACGTCTCTCGCGCAGAAAATTACCGGGCCACGCAAGTTCTGAGTTCAGAACCAGGCCGCAAGCAGAACAAAGAGAAGGTTGACGCTCTTCTCGAATTGGCGTCTGCGTACCCGCACGACCGCATCCGCGACCGAGATAGCGCATGGATTCGGGAAAAGCTGAATTCATCCATAGAATACCTCCGCTTACTCATTCAAAAAAAAGATACTTTAGTAAATCGCAAACAAACTCAAACCGTTTCGAATACTTTAGAAAAGCTCGAAAACATGGTGCAAACAAACACGCGCCAGAATTTAGATTTATTACAGCTCGATTTATCTCGCGAGCTGGCGCGCACGATCAAAGACGAAGCTCAGCTCGCAAATACTGTCGCAGAATTTGAAAAGCGGCTCATGACGCGCTTTGGTGCGCATAAGGTAGTCTCGTCTTCAGGGGCAAGCACGCTCTATCTTGTCGATCAGAAATATATTAGCTCGGTGCTTGAAAATCTCAGCCGACAAATGCGAAGCGACGGCGGTGCCGCAGAGCGCTACGAGATTGCGAGCCTCATCTATGAGAAGCTGGTCGAACGCAAAGACCCGGCAATCGACCAAGGACTGAGCGCCGAAGAGCGCATGAATCTTTCGCAAATGCGTGCGCATAACATCAACGAGAACGTAGAGAAGCAGAAAGCAGACCGGAAGGCGCGGCAATATAATGTTCCACAGGGTATTCTCGTTTCGCTTATCTCTGTTATTCTTTTTATCGCGGCGATGTTTTATTCGACGCAGCTTTTCTGGTTAGCGTTTCCCCTGACGCTTCTTTCAGTCGTCGCTTTTTATCGCATCCATTTTGACGGCTTTGCAAAAAAACAAAGTGCGCGTTCAGAAAGCGCCGAAAACGAAAATGACGGCGGTGCAAGCGATTCTGCGTCTTTAGAAAAAGAGGCCCGCGAACAAGCGGCGCAAACGAAACAGAGGATCCATTCGATCGGGTCTTCAATGGTGTTTCCTTATATGCCGCAGAAAGCATCGGAGCGCGTTCTGACCGAAGACGAGTTTCAAGCCAAGGTGCGGCTGGCAGCACCCGAACTCAAGAAGCAAATGCCCGAGCTTCGCAACCTCAATGGAAAAGCGTTAGAGCAGACGGTCTATGAAGCGCTCAGAGATGAATCGGTTTGCATTGTCATTCCGACTGAAATTGTAAAAAAATCGCTCAACAAGGTGCCCGTCGCTCTTTATATCGACTACCGCGATTTTTCCTCCGAACAGATGCGCACTAAAATTGCCGACGAATACCGTTCGATTTTCAAACCCAATCTGAAAGAATACGAGCAAGAGTTTTACCGCTACCTCATCAACACCCTCGAGGTGAAATACTACACCTATCTAAAGAAGAATTTGAAAAAATAGCTCAATTCTCGAACACCGAATTCAGTTCGTGTGCCCAATCGGCTTCTGCATTGAGGGCAGTCAAGTTTGCAACAAGACCGGCAATCGCTCTGTCGATGAATAGGATGTCTCCCGGAAAAGTGATTTGCCGCAGTTCGTCCAAATTTTCTCGATTGAATGTTATTATTTTTTTAATCGGGTCTGTTTCGCTGGTGAAACGGTAGGGCTTCTCGACAAAAATCGGAGCCATTGCGTTTCTAAAAACTTCGACGTGGCGCAGCGGCACGCTCTCCCCCGATTTCAAGAGAACTTTCATCGACGCAGCAATCTCGGGTAACCGAAAGAAATCGCCCTTGCGGCAAACTTCGAGCGTTTGCATGTAGCCCGCGTGCAGCCATTCGGGCAGCTCTTTGATGCTACCAAAATCGAAGAGAGCTAAACGACCGTCTTCGAGAAACGAATAGTTTGCCGGGTTGGGGTCAGTTTGCACCTTGCGAAAAACTAAGAGCTGACCGACGAAAGACTGGAAGAGAAGTCTTCCCCAACTATCTTTGAGATGCGTGTCGCGCTTTCTCGCGTCTTCAATCGAAAGCCCTTCGATGAGCTCCGTGGTCAACACACGGCGCGACGAAAGCTCTCTCACAATCTGCGGTATCACAAATTGGGGTTTATCCTTGTAAAACGCACGGAACTCCTCGATGCGTTCGAGCTCCTTCGTGTAATCTATTTCTTCGCTCAGGCGCGCTTCGATTTCCGCAAAAACGTGGTCGAGGTTTTCAGACATCACACTTTCTAAGATGAGTTCAAAAAGTCTGCGTAGATTTTTTAAGTCTGAAAAAATCGCTTCGTTAATTTTTGGGTATTGAATCTTTATCGCGACGACGCGCCCGTCTAAGAGCGTTGCCTTGTGTACTTGCCCAATCGACGCCGCTGCCATCGCTTTTTCTTCGATCGATTGGATGAGCGTGCGCCAATGTGGAATATCTTCGTCGAGTGTCTCAAACATCACTTCGTGCGACACAGTCGGCGCATTGTTTTGCAGAGTTTTCAAAACATACGAAAGCTCTTTCGGAAGAACGGCCTCTTGTATCGAAAGCATTTGGCCGATCTTCATCGCTCCACCCTTGAGCTTGCCCAAAGTCTCTGCAATTTTCTCGGCATTCTTCGCCCAGCTTTTTGCCATGCGCATCTCTTTCGAGTCTTCGGATAGAAAAAGTCCCAACGCTTTTTCGCCGACGAGCGAAAAGCCGACCTTGCCCGCGAGCGCGCCGAGTTTCAAAAGACGGCCAAAGGCAGACGTCGTGAGTTTTTCCATTTCAGCCATGCTTGTCTAATAGAAGACCACTTCGTGGCCCAGATAGCTCCCATTTTGATACGTGAATTTCGCCGAAAAAAATCGCGTCTCTTCGAGCCACGCCAAGAAAACTCGGTCACCCGGCCACAACGGCAGCGAGAGAACTTTGTCGTTGTCGACCCATTCTAAATTTCCCTCGGGACAGTCGTGTTTGAGCGCGCCTGTAAACGAATCGGCCGTGTACAAAAAACAATACCAATCTTCTCCCTTCGCAAACTGTGGGAACGTCATCACCCCGCGCAGTTCAGGCGTGATTGTCAAGTTGCTCTCCTCAAAGACTTCACGCACGACGCACTCTTCAGGACTCTCGCCCGCTTCAAACTTTCCGCCGAGACCGTTGTATTTTCCGAAGTGAACATCGTCCGCGCGCTTGTTCCTATGCATCATGAGAGTCTTGCCCGCGTGGCGGATGTAACAAAGCGTCGCGAGTACCATTTTCTACCGAGTTTCCCGAGGCTCGTAAAGAGAGTTCACAATACGCTCCGCGAGACCTTCCATGAGTCGTTCCTCGGCCATGCTGCGCGACTCGAAAAGCGGCTCGCCCGCAGAATACGTCGTCGAATAAGTCGCCTCGTGGTCTTCGTAAAGGTCGACTGTTTTTTCCGTTCGCTCGCGTGTCTGCAAACGAAACGAGGCCGCAGCAGTTAAGTTATACGTCAACGGAGTGTTCGACCGGTCGAAGACGCCGGGCTCTTCGAGATAGAGCAATATC
>CAUJII010000034.1 GCA_963205035.1 Spirochaetota bacterium | reverse complement strand
CGTGACAGGCATATTTTTTTCTGCCGCTTCGGCTTGCGTCTTCACAAAAAGATCGTACTGATTCTTTTTGTCCGCATTGATATAACCATAGTTATCGTAATGGTGAAAGAAAAAATTGTAGTTATTCACAACGAGTTTGCGATTAATTAAGTTGATGAGCCGCCCCTGCACCTTGTCGAAGTCGCGGACTTTATCCACTTCGGGTTTATTGATATAATCGTCGATTGTCTGTAACTTAAAATCGTCTTTGTCGGCATAGGGCGTTTGGCTTTCAATGATTGCTAAGAACGCATAACGCTTCGCTTGCCTTGCGTATTTAATCGCGTCGATATAAAACCAAATTTTTGTCGAATAAAGATAGCGGTTGTGATTGAATCCCTTGTTCTTAAAAATCTCCGAGACCTTGAGATCTCTGTAACCCAAGCGCATAAAGTGCGCCGCACGCACGTCTTTTGTCTCGATAATCATCGCGGAGTTACGCTCTAAAAGCTCTCGCGTGTCTTTGAGATAATACTTGTTAATTACCTGAACATACAAATCTTTGAGAATCTTTTGCGACTCACGGATATGCGCATGCGTCGTGTTATAGTGGCCCGAGAGATATTCTTTGTGCGCTTTATAGTGTTCGAGCGAGGCAGATTGAAAAGTCGCCAGATCTTGTGTGTCGGCAAAATTTGACACGCCTGAGTTCAAAAAATCTAAGAAACGTTTATTCTCTCCCAAAATTTTTTCGCAAAACGCACGGTCGGGTGCGTTAGCGAAAAGAGGCACCATGAATATAAAAAAGATGCAGTATTTTCTATATTTGTGACGCAATTTCATCTTAAAACGCCGCCAAAAGAATCGATTCGAGTTCGTTACGCGAGAGCATACGCGGTGCATTCTCTAAATGTGGAAAACCAGCCGCAAGTCTTGAAATATCTTCGAGCTCATGCTTCTTGACATCGAACTCGGCAAGACGTGTCGGAAGGTTGACTTCAAGGAAAAGACGGCGCACACCTTCGACGGCTTTAATGGCCGCTTCAATGACAGAAATATCTTTCACATCTTCACCGAGTGCGCGCGCAATGTTGATGTACTGAGCGGGTGCAGCCGTTAAATAATACTCCATGACGTGAGGCAAGATGAGAGAGAGAGCATCGTAAAAATTCACTTTGCTGTGTGCGTTGAGCGCGTTCGCGATAGCAAACGCGACACCGACGGGCGATGAAACCGCGCTAATGGAAATCATCGACGACGCCCAAAGCATTGTCGAAACGAGTTTTTCATTCTTCGCATCTTTGTAAAGCTGCGGAATGTTTCTTCGTAGCATTTCAATCGAGCGCAGCGCAAGTGCGCTCGAAATGGGGTTTGATTTAGGCGAAAGCTGCGACTCAATAGCGTATGCAAGCGTTGCTCCGCCGAGCCTTGCTGCGCTATCAGAAGTCAAATGCTCGCAAACCTTGGGATCGTAAAAAGACGCCACAGGAAAAAGAAGTTCGTTCTCAAAATATTTCTTCGCGCCGTCTGAAGAATCGCGGATAGTGAAACTCGGGCAAAGCTCTTCGCCGAGCGACGGTTCGACCGGGATTGTCACGAGCGGAAGCGGAGCATTTTTGATGTGTGCGCGAGAATTCAAAACGTCGACAGCAAAGACTGAATTTGTGACTAGTGCCGAAACAAATTTTGCCGTCGCAAAAGTGTCGAGCGAACCATACGCCACGATAATATCGGCGTGCGATTTTTTAGCGAAATAAGCCACGGAATCGACTTGGTCTGAAGTGGGGTCTGATGTCAAATCGTCGTAAAGAATAACGCCGTCAGAATGTTTTGATAATCCGTTTTTGAGGATTGTCAATTCAGAAGCGTTCTTGTTTTCTGCTTTCAGATTAAGCAGAAGTACGCGCGATCCAAAGCTCTTGACATAGCTACCGACCTTGAACATCGAGTCGGCTTCGAATTGTATGCGCGTCGGAAGTGAGAATTGTGCCCAGTTGATGCCTTGCATAGCGATTGCAAAAAAAAGGGGATTGGGCGAGAAATCCCCCTACCCTCTAAAAAGGGAGTTAGTCGTTTGAAACGGCGGTCGTGAGCCGTGTGGCGATGTGGTTCAACACCTCATTCGAGGGATTGTCATATTCACCGCGTGCGAGCTTCTCTTTCACTTCGCGGACCCTGTCGGCACGGACATCGGCCGTTTGTGCGACGGCTTTTTGTACTTGCGCGGCTTCGCGGGCCTGCAGCGCTGCTTGCGAAATCGATACACTGTCGTTGCCTAAAGACGCACTTTGTGCTTCTTGCGGCCGTACAGTCGCTTTTTCGTTGAGGGCATGTATTTGCCCTGCGTGGTTTACTTTATCAATGTTCATAGTCTTCCTCGCCCGTTATAGTAGGACTCCACTGGTCTATCTATAACTCTATAAACAGTATCGGCAGGACAAGCAAAATATGTGAGTATTTTTTTGAGCGGCGTAAGATAAATGAGGTGGGTGACCTGATTTGGTCCACGCCCTGTTTTGGGATTCAGAAGCAAAAGACTTGACCCTTTGCTCCCTGTGCCGCAAATGTAAGCCTCGATTTTCTATGGAACCGCTAAAATCTCTCGAAAAAATAACCACAGAGCTACCGCGCGGCGGCTATCTCGTGCAGACCCCGAGCGGCTACTTTCAATTCGGTGCACCGCCCGAAACCATCAAAGACACAATGTTCTTGCCCGAGGGCGTTCCGACGGTCTTCGTCTTGCCAAAGCAATTTTTCAACTGGCGCAAGGGGATTAGCGTTGCGGAGCTTGAGTTTCCTATCTACTACAATTTTTTTCTCAAAAAGCGTAAGACAGTCCTCATCTGCAACCATGAGCAATTCGTTCGCTTCAAGACTGTTTTCAACGAAGCGGTCTTTGGTCCGAAGAACCTCGACGTCTCGGGAGACTATGTCGAGGGTTTAGAAATACCAGAGCTTAAGCGTGAAATGAGATTTTTTAGCAGCACGTTCAAGTTTTCAGACATGGTAGGGTTTGGTCTTTTCAACGAGAAAGGCCGCTTCACCTACAAAGGCATCACTCTCACGCAAGACGAAGAGGGAAATTTTTCCGTCACGCAGGGCGAGAACGCGATTGCGCAGATACCGGGAAGAATTGAATACAAGACAGTTTATCAAATCGGCACGAGGCTTCGAGAGCCGTTTGTGCCGCCGCTTTTTGGCGTGACGTGTTTGGGGCCAAGCCATGGTTTCGACCCTTATGAAAACACTTCGGGGTTTATCATCTGGCTCAACCATTCTGGGATTATGGTCGACCCCCCAGTCAACACGACCGAGTGGTTAGAAAGCTCCAACGTAAACCCAAAATTTATCGATTCGATTATTTTAACGCATTGCCACGCTGACCACGACGCCGGCACGTTTCAAAAAATCCTGGAAGAAGGCAAGGTGACAATATACACCACCGAAACCGTTCTTTCGAGTTTCTTAAAAAAATACTCTTCATTTGCCGACATGGACCCCGAATACATGCGTCGCCTTTTTGCTTTCAAACCGGTGAAGGTGGGGCAGCCTTTTTTTATCCACGGCGGGCGCTTCGACGTATTTTACACCCTCCACTCGATTCCAACGATTGGCTTTACGTTGCAATTTCAAGACCAATCGTTCGTCTACTCGTCTGACCACAACAACGACCCCGAAATACACGACGCGCTCCATGAAAAAGGAATCGTGAGCGAGTCTCGCTACCACGCGCTCAAAAATTTTCCGTGGCAAAGCAATGTCATCTATCACGAATCGGGCATCGCCCCTCTGCACACGCCGATTAAGCATCTCGATTCTTTGCCCGACGACATAAAGCGTAAAATTGTCGTCTATCACATCAGTGAAAAAGATTTTCCAAAAAACACACTGTTGACTCTCGCTAAATTTGGCATAGAGAACACGCTCTACTTTAACGCAACCCCTCCCGAAAATGCAAAGGCTTCGCAAATTTTGGGAGTTCTCAAGCAACTCGATTTTTTTGAAGATATGCCGATTTCTCGTGCGCAAGAGTTCATCGACATAGTGCAAGTTGAAAAATATAAGAAAGACGATCTCATCATAAAAGAAGGCACGCTCGGCGACCGTTTCTACATTATTTATTTTGGGCTGGTTTCTGTGCGCACACAAGATCTGCAATCGCGCAAAATTTATGGCGCATACGATTATTTCGGCGAAGTTGCACTCGTCACAAACCAACTGCGTACCGCGGACGTATTTGCAGAAACCGAAGTAACGCTTTTTTCAGTCGAAAAAGAACGCTTCTTGAACTTTATTTCCGGTTCAGATTTTGAGCGCATGCTCCACCGCCTGGCAAAAGTGCGCGACGCAGAAACTTGGAACGTCATCTCACAGAGCCGCCACTTGAATTTCTTGACCTCGACTCAGAAGACGTGGCTCGAATCGATGCTCGTCCCGATTGAGCTTTCTGCAAGCGAGTCTCTCTACCCAAAAGACACGCCACCCGCTTTTTTCTACATTCTGCGTAACGGAGAAATCGAGGTCTTAGAAGACTCTGCGACCGTTGGATTTCTTTCGCGAGGCGATGTCGTCATCCACAACAAACTCTTGCGCTCGGGAAGAGAAACTCCTCCTTATACGTTCCGCGCAAAGGCTCCCGTCGCCGCGTATGCAGTGAGCCGCGACGATGCTCTGCGCTTCTTTGACAGAAACCCAGGCATCAAGATGAAATTACAGTACGAGTTTTAGATGAGCGAGCGCCGCATCATTGCGCTTACAGGCGCATCGGGCGTTGAGTACGCGTTGCGCTTTTTGTGGCAACTCTCACAAGTCGACGGCGAGAGCGACATCATCGTTTCCAAGAATTTCTACACCGTGCTCGGGGAAGAATCTCGCACCCCTCTCTCCCCCCGCGAAGACAGAGTCAATCCCACAAGCCTCTTGAGAGAAGTCGAAAGTCGATTCGGAGCCAGTGGTTCGGCGCACCGCTTTACCTTCTTCGAGAACAGCGACATTGCTGCACGCTCAGCGAGCGGCTCGGCGGCGTACAAAGCGATGGTCGTCTTGCCATGCAGCATGAAGACCGTGGCTTCAATTGCCGCAGGGCTCAGCCAAAATCTCATCGAACGTGCGGCCGATGTGTGCATCAAAGAAAGGCGGCCGCTTGTCCTCTGCCTGCGCGAAACACCGCTCAGCACTATCCACTTGCGCAACATGCTCGCTCTCTCTGAGGTGGGAGTAACTATTCTACCGCTGATGCCCGGCTATTACCACAGGCCGCAGTCTTTAGAAGCGCTTTACGATTTTATGGTCGATAGAGTGTTTCAACACATCGGGATTTCTAAGCGCGTGACTACGCCGTGGAGAGAAAATTTAGACTGAGGCACAATTTCAACGTATCTTCATCTTACGGACGAAATCGACAAAGACCCAATGCCCATCGAGCTCTCTCTTAGCGAACGTGTTCTGCTTGCGCCTACAGGCTGCGGCGTCTACCTTTGGTTCGAGAACGAAGGCGCCGCAAAACCACTCTATGTCGGCAAAGCGCAAAATCTTCGCTCGCGTCTCAAACAATACCTCGCCTCCGACGATTTGAAAACGACATTCCTTATGCGGCGCGCGCGCCACATCGAATGGATTGCAACAGAGAACGAAACCGAAGCGCTGCTCCTCGAAAACAATCTCATCAAAAAGCACAAGCCGCTTTACAACGTGCGCCTCAAAGACGACAAACAATACCCGTATATTTGCATCTCGACAAGCGAGCCTTTCCCGCGCATTTATCTGACGAGACGCCGCGTTCCGGGCAATCTGTACTTCGGCCCTTTTTCAAAAGTACAGGTCGCTCGCGATAAAATTCAACTGGCGTTGGATTTATTCCCCCTACGCAGACGGCCGTTGAAGCTGCCGCTCGCAAAACCTGCGAAACCCTGCCTCAACTACCATCTCAAGAAATGTATGGCTCCTTGTGCGTGGAAGATATCCGAAGAGGATTATGCAAAAATAGTCAAAGACGTGATTGCTTTCATCTCAGGAAAAAATGGCGAAGCGCGCCGCTTCATCGAAAAAAGAATGCACACACTTTCGCAGGAGATGCGCTTTGAAGAAGCGGCGAAGCTGCGCGACATGCTGGCCTATTTCAACGAACGCAACGTCTTGCCACAGGTCGAGATGCGCAAGAGTGTTTTGGACTGCGACATTGTGGGAGTTTTCTCCGCTCCTCTAAGTCATTTGAGAGAAGAACTTTCGTTGCGCGAGGAGGACTTACCGCTCAGCCGCGACAAAGATTCGCAAAGAGATGTGCGGCTCGCGCAGATTTGCCTTCTCAAATTTCGCGAAGCCAAACTCGTTGCGAAAGAAAACTTTGCTCTTACAGAAACCGATCTGCGATCGAATGATTTTACCGATACCGATTTTGTCGCAGCGTTCTTCAGAGACTACTACCTGAATCTGCAAGACATCCCTCGTTTTATAGTCGTACCTCAAAGTATGGAACTCTCTTTCTGGCAAACGGCCTTAAGAGAAAACTCTCAATCCAATTTGACTATCTTAGACCTCGAAGCATTCGCCCGGAAAATAAAAAAATCGGACACCGAAATCAATCCGCAAGCGCTCATGCAGATGGCTGTGACGAACGCTCGCCTCACGTTGCGTGAAAGACTTTTAGCCGAAACGCTGCGCAACCAACGCGTGGGCCTCAAACAAATTCAAAAATTTCTGGGTCTGAAGGCACCGCCTGCGACGATCGAGTGTTACGACATTTCTAACATTCAAGGCACAGACCCCGTCGCATCGGGAGTCATGCTCAAAGACGGCGTGCCTTACAAACCGGGCTACCGAAAGTATCAAATCAAAACAGTCGAAGGCGCAAACGACCCAGCGATGATGCACGAGGTGATTACACGACGCCTCATGCGCATCGCATCAGGCGAAGTCCGCGCCCCTGACCTCATCATCGTCGACGGTGGAATTACGCAACTACGCGCAGCTCTTCGAGCGCGAGGCGAAGTCATGGCAGTCAATGCGAAGGTGCGCAAGAGCGAAGGTAATGAGGTGCCCCCTCAACTGCACAAAATTCCGATGATCGGACTTGCAAAACAACTCGAAGAAATTTATACAGAAGACGAGCGCATCCTGCGCTTCGATAAAGAATCCCCGGGGATGCACATCTTGCGCCGGGCACGCGACGAATCGCACCGCTTCGCAGTAGCCTACCACCGCAACCGACGCATGAAGCGAAATTTGAAATCTCTCTTCGACGGCATCGAAGGCGTGGGCGAAAAAAAACGCGCGAAGGCTTTACTGCTTTTGCGTAAGCTCGACTTGGCAGATATGGAATCTGAAAAACTTTTGGACCGCATTGCAAAGGACGTCGGAGTTTCGCACGAAACCGCGAAGAAAATTGTAGATAAATTACAATCCTCCGCCGTATAGCAGCGAACGCTAAGTGCGCAAGAAATCTTCCAATGCAACCCAAGGCAGAAGCGCACACTTGAACCTTGCAGGCAAGCCGTAAACTGGAGCCAATGCGCTTTCGGAAAACTTTTCTCTAAACGCATCTTCGGTGAAAGAGCGATTAAATGCGTCGATATACTCTTTACATTCGTCGATGTGTTTACCCTTTACGTGTTCCGCCAAATAGGCCGCGCTCGCTTTGAGAATTGCGCACCCCTCGATGCGCCAGCGTAAACCACAAATAATTCCACCTTCTATTTTTGGCGAAATCACAATGTGATCCCCGCAGAGGGGATTGCGGCGTTCGGCAAAGCGCGCGCCCTCGGGTATGGCGACAGGCTCACGCTGAGCCAGGTCGAGGAGCGCTGTCGAATAGGAAGCCAACGCGCTTATTCCAGAGCGAGCGCTTGGTTGAGTGCTTGCTTAATTTTTTCTGCGCTGTCATCATAGCGCAAGAGATAAACTGCCCGGCCTTTTTTGTCTAAGAGGTAAAGGTAGAGCGAATGCGAAATGATGCCCTTCTCGTCTTGTGAAAACGATCCGAAAGATTTTTCAAGCTGCTGAATCTCTGTCCTCGAACCTGTAAATCCCACAGCGTAAGGGTAGGCACTCAGGTAGTGCTTGAGATCCGACGGTTTTTCACGCGCCGAATCAACGCTCACAAAAAGAAGTGCTGTTTTCTTTTGAAGAGCCGCGTCGTTTGCCAGTACAGACTTCACTTTTGCAAGCGTCATGGGGCAGAAATCGGGGCAACGCGTGTAACCAAAAAAGAGAAGATTCGCTTCTTTAAGTGTGTCGTTCACACGCACCTTCTCGCCGGTTTGCGCGACGAGGGTCAGGTCATGCGGCAAAGCAAAGGGGAGACTTTGAAACACGAGTTTCCCTGTGCAGCCTGCGAGAGAAAACGCAAGGGATGCAATAGCTATGGATTTCCTGAGCCACAAGCGGCGTGGGTTCGGCGTTAGAGTTCCCATGCCGCAGAAGACAAAATGTGCGTCACAGCGCACAGGCTCTTTCACGATGCTTGCAGTCGACTCTCGATTTCTTCTTGCAGCTTGCGTGTCTGAGCATTCGTCTGGTCGAGAGCAATGCACTCGTCTAAAATACGCACGGCCCTCTCCATGTTGCCCGAATATGCATAGAGGTCTGCCAAGGATTGCAGGTGGTTGAGCTCGAGTTGGTCGCGCAGACGCAGCCTTTCAAAGCAATCGATCGCTTCGGGCACGAGTTTCATGCGTTTGTAGAGCACGCCCATTTTTGCGATTGCCGGCGAATCGTCAGGGTATTCGCGTACATACGCCTCAAGAAGAGGTAGAGTTTTTCCGGTATTATCCTTCGCTTTTTTCGCTACGAGTTCGTCTTGAAAGCGCCTTCTGGCATCCGCTAAGCCCAATCGAGAATTTTCTCCAGCGGGATGATAAATAATCCGCAACAGAGATACATCGTCCATAACCTCTCCGATGGTTCTTAGTCTTTCGACAATTTTTGACATGTCGCCATGAGCCTCTTCTACCGTTCTCAGAAAAAGTGTTTCATCTTCATTGACTTTTTTCATCGTTCCATTCGCGTTCAACAACAAGTCGTCTTTCCCATCCGAGCCGAGAATCAAGATATCGTCGGCTTGAAGGCGAAAGACCTGAACGCGAGTTTCGACAACAGCGTCTGAAATACCGAGTTTCCGAAGCGTCGCCTTTTGCGAGAGAAACTTTGCTTGCCCCTTGCGCAAAATCACCGGTGTCGGGTGCTCTGCATTCGCAAAGTAAAAACAACCCGTTTCTTCTTCTAAGAGCCCGACAACGGTTGAAACAAACATCGAACCGTTGAAGCTCTCGAAAACGAGTTGCATTTCAGACAACGCGTTCTTGAGCCAACGCTCCGGATAAAACTCTCTTTCGATAGGACTTATTTTCGTGCGCTCTATAATCGCACGCATGAGAGACCCCAACACCAATATCCCACCGGCACCTTGAATAGATTTTCCCATCGCGTCAGCATTCAGAACGAGCGTATATTTTTTCTTGCGCAAGAAAAGGGTGTATGCAATATTCAAATCGCCGCCGATTTCATATTCGCGCTTCTTAAACATAAATTTTTTCTTTTGCAAAGAAAATGCTTCTACTGAAAAACTCTCCGAGTTCACAGAATTTAATCCCAAGGGTTCTAAAAGGAGTGTCGTGAGAAAGTAGTCGCCGTCTTGCATTTGCTTCAAGCGTTCAACCTGTTCTAAAGACTTCTGTAACTCGCCTGTGCGCACAACAACCTTTTCTTCCATCTCGCGGTAGCTACGGTCGAGGTCTTGCCGCAAGGTTCTTTCTTCAGACTCGTCTCTCACAATGAGCAAATACCCGATGTTCTCCCCTGCGCTCCCCTTGCGTAACGTACAGGCCGCTTGTGTTTGAAGTAGAGTTCCATTGCTACGCACCAAATCAATCGAACCAAAAAGTCCCCCCTCGCTCGCAAGCGTTTGGACAAAGCTCTCCCACGCTGCGTTATCTGTAAAAAGTTGCTGCAGCGGAACTTTACGGATGTCGTCGCCGAAAAGTTCTAAGAATGCGGGGTTGCAGAGCACCATGACACCGTCTGCGTTATAGTTTGCAATGCCCGAAAAGCGCGAGGCGTTCAACACGCCTTCCATGTCGCGGGTCTTATTCAAGTATTGAACGATTTGCTCGAAACGGAGCTTCTCTTGACTGAGCTTCACCTCCTGTTGATGATTCAAATTCGTCACCATCTTTTCAAGGCGCGGATCTTTGAGTTGGTGATTGGGGAAATAGAAAAGATCCGACGAATACTCCGTCGCTTCAAGCACCTTACGGAATTCGGCGGCGGGGATAGGCTCTTCAGACTCCAGATAATCTCGCTGCCATTCGGGCCGTTTTTCAAGTGGTCTATTATCGCGCAAAGACTGCCAACTAAAATTATCAAAGTGTCCGTTCTTTGTTATCTTCATCTCAACGCCACGGCGCGAGGCAACCTGTACGCTCGATTGAATTGTGAAGAGTAACAACGCCTCGTAATGCACGTACTGATCGAGCTCTTTCAGTTTTTGCTCGCCGTCCTCTATATCAGTCATAGCATCGAGAAACCGGTGTTGGTAGTTCTCGTCGTTCAAAAGAGAAAAAGGTCCGTCGGACGAGAGTAGAATATAATGGTGAAACCCCGCGTGCATAGTCGGGTTATCGACGGGAGCAACTGCAAAATCACCTTCGTAGCGGCCCGCGCCACCCATGCGCGCGTTGGGTATTTTGCCCATCCAGACAGTGCGTGGAACAACTTCGTATTCGAGCTTCACTTTGACATCGGCAAGGTATGCGGCAATCATCTGCACGAGACTCACGGAGTGGTCTGCAACGATGCCTTTCAGGGTAAATCCTCCGGCATAACCCGCGTCTCTAAGAAGCTTGCGCGCTTTGTCGGGGTCGAACGGAAAGACCATCGTGTCGCTATTGTGCCCGAATTGACCGGCAGTGCTCACCGCACGCTGCGGCACAGCGTTATCGTTACCTTGAATTTTTGCGAGCATGTAATTATCGATCGCATAGTTGAGAGCTAACCGAACACGCTTGTCGAGAAGAGGGCCTTTCGACGCCAGAAGAAACCAATGCGTGAGGGCGACGAGACGCGACTTGAGGAGAATATCGTTTCGACGCTCTAAGAGCGGGACCTGAACGGCGTGCAAGCCATAGACCAGATCGAGTTGATTTTGTGTGAGCGCCTCGACCCAATTCGGTGCCGGCATAATGACAAACCGGAACGCACTAATTTCGGGTGCGCCTCGCCAATAGTTTGGGTTGCGAACGTAGCGAATGTACTTCCCCTCTTCCATCGAATCGAAAATAAAAGGCCCCGTGCCGATCGGGTGGTGCTTGAAAAAATCGACGCCGTGTTCTGCCAAAGCCTTGGGGGGTACAATGTCGGAGAACATCGAGAGCCGCCACAGTAACATGCCATCGGGATATTCGGTGATAAGCCGCACACGGTAAGTATCGATGACTTCGGCTTTCTTTATGGAAGCGAGGATTCCCAAGCCGGTCGGCGATTTGTTTTCCGGGTTGCGTTGCGCTGCAATGGTTTGCGCCACGGCTTCTGCGTTGAAGTCTTCTCCGTTATGGAATTTAACCCCTTCGCGTAACGTAAACTCCACCGTGAGCGGGTCGAGTCTGCGCCATTCTTTCGCAAGCGCCGGTTCAAGCTCGCCGTTTTCACCCAATCGCGTGAGGCTGTCGTGGCATGCAGTGATTGCAGTGTACGAATCGGGGTCGAAGCCGTGGAATGGATCGAGCGACGACGGTTGTGCCGTGAAATAGCCAATACGTAAATCTGCTTTCATAGAACCTTCCATCTCGAAAGCTGCATTTCGACAACAATATTTTGAAAATTGGGCGCGGTATCTAAAAAGTATTGCAATTTTGACGAGATGTGGCAGAAGCTCAACATGCGCTATATCTTCCTTATATACCTCTTCACCACTTCACTCTTCGCGTGGGGTGCGCGCGGTCACCGCATTGTCGCCGACATCGCGGCTCAGCACCTAACACCCGAAACCGCTCAGTGGGTGAAGTTGCTACTTTCAGGGCGCAGCCTCGAAGCGGTGGCCAATAATCCCGACAAGGAGCGCCAAAACCCACTCTGGAAGTGCGCCGAACCGTTTCACTTTGTGAACATCGACGACGGATTGACTTACCAGGCCTCTAAAAAAAATCCAGGGGGAGACATCGTTGTCTCTCTCGAATACTTCACCGCTCTCTTGTCTGACCCTAAAAAATCTACCGCTGAAAGCGTGATGGCTTTGACTTGGTTAGTCCACCTCGTGGGCGACCTGCACCAGCCGCTCCACTCGGGGCGCAGTTGCGACAAAGGCGGCAATAAAATCGATGTCTTGTGGCTGGGCAAGACTTCAAACTTGCATAAAGTGTGGGATTCACAAATCTTCTCAAAGTTGCGGTGGAGCGACAAAGCGCATGCCGCGTACTTAGAAGGCTCGCAAAAATTTGAACGACGTGAAAACTCCATGAATTTTGTCGCGTGGGCAGAAGAGACAATACCGCTGCGTCCTCAAATCTATACATGCTATCAAAAAGATGGTTGCTGCAGACCAGAGAGTGCGTGTAAAAACGGGAGTGCTTCTTTTGGTGCATGCAGCAAACTGACAACTGAGCCTGCGCGCTTAGGGTATCAATACCTCGAAGAGCACAAGCCCATCTTAGATGCACAGCTCTATCTTGCGGGTAGGCGTCTTGCCGAGTTATTGAATGCCATACACACGAAAAAAATGAGTGCGCAGAAACAGCAGCCATTCCAGAAGCCCGAATGGGCCGCGATGGAAAAATGTATGGCGACAATCTTAAAGAAGAAATAGATGCCGGCGCGTCGAACAATCCGCGATGTTCTTGCATCCCAAGATGAAATCCCTCTCATCGACGTGCGTTCCGAAGGCGAATTTTCCGAAGGGCATATTCCCGGCGCTCACTCCCTGCCTCTTTTCACAAACGAAGAACGCGCGGAAATTGGAACGCTTTACAAACACGAAGGGCGGAACCAAGCCGTCCTGCGTGGTCTGGAGATTACCGGCCCCAAGCTGCGCACGCTTGCAGAAAAAGGGCAATCCCTCTCGAGAGAGCGCACGATTGCTGTCTACTGCTGGCGCGGCGGCATGCGTTCGGCGTCGGTTGCGTGGCTTTTCGAGCAGGCGGGTCTCAAAACTTATGTCCTCGAAGGCGGCTATAAATCTTTTCGTAGGCTTTGCGGAGAGCTTTTCGCCTTGCCCTGGAATTTGCATATATTAGGCGGCAGAACGGGCAGTCAAAAAACAAAACTCCTTCAAAGGGCGGCCGAGCGAGGCGCACAAGCCATCGACTTGGAAGCTCTCGCGAACCACAGAGGCTCTGCGTTTGGCGCGATGACTCCCAAAGCGGCGGCCGCACACCGTGCCGACGGTCAACCCACGCAAGAACACTTCGAGAATTTGCTGGGGTACGCGCTCCATAGCGCAGACGCAAAGAGGCCGCTTTGGCTCGAAGACGAAAGTCGCCTCATCGGCCGCGTTCACTTGCCCGATACGCTGTGGGCGCAAATGCGTAGTGCTCCAGTCTTCATCGTCGACGCGACGCTCGAAGAGAGGGTACGCTACCTCGTCGCGGAATATCCTCTCGAAAAAGAAAAATATTTGAAAAGCCTCGACGCAATCCGCAAACGCTTGGGTGATGTCCGTTACCGCACAGCGCATACAGCACTCGATGCAGGGGATGCAAAGACCTTCTGCGAAACCGTTTTAGATTATTACGACCGCGCTTATGATTTTGGGCTCACGAAACGCAGTACGGTTTACACAGAACGAGTGCCACAAGAAGACGTCGTGAAAAAAATTCTTAGTCTCTAATCACCCCACCAGAGAAAGAGCTTCGTTCGCAATCATCCACTCTTCGTCTGTGGGAATTACATAGACTGCGAGACTTTCTTTCTCGCTGATGAGGCCGTCAGGGGGGAGTGCCGAATTTTTTTCCTCGTTCAAAATAATCTTAAGGTGCGATAAATCCGACAAGATGTTGCGACGAATAACAGACGCATTCTCGCCGATGCCGCCGGTGAAAATGATTGCATGCGGCGCACCCCACGTTAGATACGATCCGATGTATTTTTTAACGCGCAGGCAAAAAATATCGCGGGCAAGAGATGCATGGCTGTCGCCTGCGTCGGCACGATTCAAAACCTCTCGCATATCGCTTACCCCACAAAGCCCTAAGAGGCCTGATTTTTTGTGGAGTAAAACCTCGGTCTCTTCTGCGCTCAGTTTTGCCATGTCTTGAACAAAATAGGGAAGCATCGGATCGAGATCGCCCGAACGCGTGCCCATCACAAGCCCTTCGACTGTTGAAAGCCCCATGCTCGTATCGACGCTTTTTCCGCGACGAATCGCACACGCGCTGGCACCGTTTCCTAAGTGGAGCACAATGGCGTTGAACGCCTCAAACGGCACGCCCATGCGGCGCGCACACTCTTGAGAAACATATTCGTGAGAAACTCCGTGGAAGCCATAGCGCCTAATGCCGTGCTTCTCGACAAATTCGTGGGGGATTGCATACGTGTACGCGACGGGATTCATCGTTTGGTGGAACGCCGTATCGAAAACGGCAACTTGCGGAATTGCGCGCCCGCTCACTGCCGAAAAAATTTTCTTGCAGTGCTCGATACCCGCGAGGTTCGTCGGGTTGTGCAGCGGAGCGTAGCGCACCATCGCTTTGATAGAAGCGATAACATTCTCGTCGATGAGGACTGAATCTGTGTATTTTCCGCCATGGACGACGCGGTGGCCAATCGCAACGACTTCGTCTTTTTTGCAAAGCCTGTGGTGCGTGAGCTCTTCGAAAAGTCTATCGAGCGCTTCAGGAATCGTCGCGTTCGGCAACGCAATTTCAGCAAGCTTTGCCTGCGCATTCTTAACGGTGAGTTTAGAATCCGCACTACCTAATTTATCGACCAAGCCATTCGCGGTAAAGACAGGTTTATCTTCTTCTATCAGAAAGACGTCAGCCTTGATAGTCGACGATCCCGAGTTGATAACGAGTATTTTTTCCATCTTGAATAGTTACTCCAATTTGTGGGAATTAGAAATGCACCTTTCCAATCTTGACGCGCTTGTGTTGATTCGCTCCCGCGACATAGACCGCGCACGCCATTCCCATGAGCTTTGATTCTTTCGAGTCGGAGCGCGAAGGCAAGATAATGGGAACCTTCGCTCCGAAGATAAGCCCCGCCGTTGTGCCCCCTGTAATGTGCGCGAACGATTTTGCAAGCGCATTTCCCGAAACAACGTCGGGCATGAGAAGAATGTCCGCATGCCCCGCGACGACTCCGCCGATTTTTTTGTACCGCGCCGCTTCGGGGTTGATTGCGTTATCGAGAGCTAACGGCCCGTCGACGATGCCGCCGTGGAATTGGTTGCGCTCGCTCATCTTAGAGAGCATCGCCGCATCCATCGTCGACTGGATGGCCGGTGTCACAACCTCGACCGCAGAGATGACGGCCACCTTGGGCTGTTCGATGTCGAAAATCTGCGCCAACGCGACTGTGTTCGCTAAAATTTGCGCCTTCTGTTCCAATGTAGGGGCGATGTTCATCGCTCCGTCGGTGATAAAAAGTAAGCGGTTGAGATACGTCGCTTCGAGAATGAAAACGTGGTTGAGAAGATTGCCTGAACGCAGCCCCACTTCTTTGTCGAGTACGCAGCGCAAAAAGTCGTCGCTGTGGATGTAGCCCTTCATAAAAATTTGCGCCTTGCCATCGTGAACAAGTTCAACGGCTTTGTATGCCGCCTTGACCGGATCGTCGGCATCGATGACTTCCACGTTTTCCAGAGAGATTTTTTCTTTTTCCGCAGTTTCTCGGATGGTGCGCTCGTCGCCCACGAGAATACAATCTGCGATTTTTTGTTCATACGCCATTTTGACAGCGTGGAGAGTTTCCGCGTCGGTGCCCGCCGCGACTGCAATGCGTTGCATCGGGTATGAGTATATCCGTTGAATAATCTGTTGAAAATTGATAACCATCTTAGCTTAGACGCTTTCTGAAACGCTATGGCCCTGTCACGCAACGTGCATACGTTGCGGAGTCGGTTTTATCCTTGAAATCTGCTACCCCTGTAATAAATTTCAAGCGCCACGCATTGGCATCTCCCCCGGTCAACGTGGTCGATGTCCAATAGTTATTCGAAAGCGTCGCAGGAAACGGGGTGGCATCGATGGCAGGGGATTGGCTATTCCCTTTGACGATGCTCGTTAGTTCGTTCAAGGATGGAAGACGCCATGTTTTGCTCGCGGCATTAGAGTTTTTACAGGCGTTGAGCGCGGCCGCCCACGTCTGCTGCGTCGCCGTGCCTGTGGAACAGTTAGTCCCACTTTGGCCAACACTGCATTGTTGCCACATAAGCCCCGTTTTCGAGTCGGTGACTGTGCCGTCGCCGTTATTGGTGAAAAAGGACGCCGTCGCGGGAACCCCACCCGAGACGCACCGCACATACTGTTGGGTTGCTTTTCCCGAACTGACTCCTGTGCTGCCCGTATAGAAATATACATCCCAGGCGTTTTGAGTGAAGTTGTACTGTGCGCTGGAGGACCAGTAACTGCCGGGCAGGGTTGGCGGCGGCGGAGAGGGGTTTGGGTACTCAATTACCGTTGCGGGAAATTTGGTGATCTCGATTGCAGGACCGCTGTTTCCGTAATCCGCAATCGATTGAAGCTCAGCCGCCGTCGGCAAGCGCCATGTCTTGATGTTTGCATACCCCGCGCCAGAATTTGCGGTGTTGAGAGCCGCGCACTGGTTCACCGCGTCATTCCACGTTAACTTCACACTCTCTGCGCCATAGTTAGTCGCTGCGGTGCCGCTCGCTTGGCAGTTCGCTCCACTCTGGCCTTCGGTGCAGCTTTTCCACACCAAAGCCGTCACGTTGTCGGTTGTCGTGTAATCGCTCCCGCTTGCCGACGGGCCTGTGAAAGAGCGGGCCGCTGGAATGTTCGCAGAGTCCGCGTCTTGGCGAGGGAACGAAGAGTCGTTACACGCGATCGTTCCCGAGTCATTGTAGCACGTGCTCTGCCCGGTGTCGGCCAAGGAGAAATTACGCCCCGCGGAACCCGTCGTGAATTCGTGCACGAACGCGGCTGCAATCTGCGTACTGCCCGCATCCTTCAAGTCGGCTTGCGGTATCGTGAAGCGAATTTTCGAGTTCTCGGGGAACCAATACCAGCTGAAGGTAAGCGTGAGCGTATCGTTCGGATCCACTGTTGTCGACCATGCAGAAACGACCGAGACCGGTGTCGCGACATACGTCACACCGGACGCAATTTCTGCAGTCAAGCTGGGCGCCGTTGCCGTCATCGCTTCTGAAAACTGCAAGACCACCTTTGCTGTGCAGGGCCCGCTACCTGTGCACACGGCAACGCCTGTTGCATTGTTTGCGGGATTCGCCGTTACAATGCTCGGAATACCGGGTGTCGCGGTGATTTGAACGGCGCTCGAATAGTTACTCGGTGACGTGCCGTCGTACGCATAAGCAGAGTAATAGTATTGCACTCCGTCCGTGAGAGCATTGTCGTCCACGGAGGTTACGACGACGCCGTAATACGCCACGGTGCCGTCGTTTTCATCCGTGGGGTAGCTGCCCGTCTTCCGCATAATTTTGATGCCTGCAAGGTCCGGGTCTGTGGGATTCGTCCATTGTAACTTGACTTTGCCGTTATACGCAGTTGCAGTGAGCCCTGTAACGGGGCCCGGTGGCGTCGTATCAAACAGATAACCCCCTGTTGTTTGTGTCGAGTCGGAGTTGCCGCTCAAGCACGCGGCCGCTTTGAGCGTTGTGTCGACGCTAATCGCAACAGGCCCAGTGTATTTGGTGCCGCTATCGCAGCCGGTCTTAGCAGTATTGCACGAAGGCGACGATAAATTTATTGTGTAGCAAATAGTCGCGCCTGCGGTTGTCGTTGTAATTGTAACGTTTTGCGCCGTAAGAAACGAACCTGCAACCGGGCTAAATGCCGGCGCATCGGTGGTGGGGAGGGGGGGCGTCGTTTCGCTCACCGCCGCCTTGGTTTCGCCGCCACCGCTACTACCGCAGTTTTGGAGTGTTGCCAGTACAAAGAAAAAAAAGAGAAACGATTGGCATGCGTGTTTGACTGCCGGTGAGCGCATAGCCCGTCTAAGCCTGCTATGCTGGAATGTAAAGAATTATTTGCTCCGTTATAGATTTCACGTGCACTCCCCGTCGTGGTTATTTTCCGTCTTTCCAAACGCTCCAAACCGTAATGACGAAACCGGATACCGTTACAATCGTCGTCAACGAAGCCGAAACATATTTGAATTCTTTGTAGGTCTCAAGCAACGCAATTAGTGTACCGACAATGAGCGAGCCCAAAATAACATATACTTTTCGACTCACAGCTTACGCGTGCGTGCAGCGGGGGGTTTAGACAAAATTGCCGCGACCTTATTTGCCACAACTTCACCAACATACATCGCCAAACCACGGGTAAGCAGGTAAATACCGCAACTCAGTCCGATTGCCAGCACCGTGTAGAAGTAGGCATCCATAATCTGAATATATTTTTTTCCGGCAACAGTGTCAACAAAATTCGATTGAAGTGGGCGACGAGCTCCCTTGGGGTTGGGGTGATGAGTTCTGAGTTTAGACGCGCCCCTCACGTAGATATTCCTTGACGGGCCACACAATCCGGTCACAGACGGGATTGCAAAAATGGGATCGCTCGTCGAAAGTCCTCGTAATTTTCTACAGGCGAAAAATTACCGTGTTAGGCGACGCACGGCGGTGTGCTTATTTTCCTTCTTATTTCTCTCACCCTTCTTCCTCTTCGCTGCGCCGCCAGCGACAACAGACACGGTAGCCGACTCGACCAGCACCGTGGCGAAGACGGGTGCTCGATATAACCGTCGCGTACTCCTTATCAACTTTGTGAATGGATCGCAGAACGACGCGTCGGCGTACTTGAGCCAGAGTATCCCCGAAGCGTTTGGAACGACGCTTCTGAAAACCGATCAGTTTGCTGTCTTGAACAGCGATTCGGTGGAAAAGTATGTAACCATCATGGGCATCCACATACGCGACTTATATAAAGAAGAAAACGCAGTCCGCTTGGGGAAGGTCGTCGGCGCTGGTGGCCTTTGATAAACCGAAGCCGTTGCCAGCTGCCAGCGCGGCGATAACTTCCGTTACCGACGGGCTTGCCATCAACGCCATGGCGTGCAAGGCAGAGATGAAGGACTCAACGGAGACGAGCGGAGGAGTAGCCTGCAAGGGGGCACCCGTAGAGACGCAGCATGCTGCGTCTCTACGGGAGAATTGTACCACGGCGGCGGGGTGTGTCGACGGCGTGGGCAATGACAATGGCCTGTGTGAATCGAGCGAAGCTTGCATCTACACCCCCAACATTGGGGCGTACCAGGGGCATGGACGATTGCAATTCATGCAGACAATTTCGGGCGGGAATTTCAGCAATATCGATTTATGGCGGTATGGGGTTAATGGGTATTGAGGGTGGTATAGCCAAGGATATCTGAGCGATTCTTCAAAGCTTCAGTATCAGAAGCGCTTCTTCAGTGTCATTCTGAAAAAATTGGATTCTACGCGATTCGCGGCGAATCAGAGATTCAACGGTGTCGGTACCTGCATTGCCAATTTGTAACCAAATTACTTTTGGGGGCATACCAAATAGAAAGGCTAACTGTCTAAAGTCGTTATCTTTTGAAACGATCGTATAATTCTCGGCTTTTGCTCTCTCCCAGATTGTCCTATCCGGGTATCCTTCAAGCTCGATTAAGCTGACTTGCGTGCTCTCAGGAAATAAATCAGATAGGCGGCCAGCCAGTCTTGAGCTCAAATTTTCATCGAAAAGAAGTTTCACAGAGCTGCTGCTAAGCGTTTCTCACGGACTGCGGCAAATTCGAGACATGCCCGAATTGCTTCCGAGGAAACAGAGGGAAAATCGCTCAAAATCTGAGCTTCCGACATACCACCGGCGAGATATTCCAGAATATCATAAACTGTAATTCGAGTGCCTTTTATACATGGTTTTCCACCGCGGATTTCAGGGTCTATGACAATGAGATTTTTTAGCCTCATGCGAGGAATATAATACACTTTCACTCGGCGGTAAAGCTATTTCTGGAAGTGACAGGGTGATTTATGGCGGTATGAGATAAATGGGTATTAAAGGAGCGAGAGCCCGGGATTTAGAACTCTGCCTAACATTGATTGACAACTCTCGACACCTCGCTGAGGTGTCGCATGAGGCGGTCTTTACAATTCTTTCTCTTTGTGGTATTTCTCCCCCTACTCGTTCTGACTTCATGCGCATTCTTAAACGAAGATGAAATGAAGGACGACAAATCGGGGATTTGCGTGCATAGTTTGACTCGAACCCCCACCGGCGCATCGTGCAGCGCGTGCACCGATGGCTCTCCCACATGTGACGAAACGTATTATACCTTCTGCACAGACGAAAAGAGCAAGAATGATTGCACCAACCTCACCACACCGTGCAGCGGCGCGGGGACTTATTCCGATTCTGACGTGATTATCTCTTATGAAGGCGGCAAGAAGTGCAGCGACGGTGGGAATTACACAAAGACTTGTTCAACCAATTCGCGCTACAAAGTGTCGGATCTCTCGTTTTGCCCCCCCTAATTCGCGTCTCTTGAAAACGCTCGTTCAAATTCTAAAGAAAGCGCCGGGTCTTCGTGGTTGGCAGCTCAGCGCATTGCGTAAACGCTCGACCGAGGCGTATTGGGTTGGCAGCGAAGCAGAGACAGTCCGTTGCAACGCCGTCGACCGGTATGCGCTGCGACTGCAAACTCCCGTCGACCAAAAGACCATGGGCGAGAGCACGACGCGTTTTCAAGCGCGGCCCGAATCCTTAGCGCACCTCGTCGCCGAAACCGAAGCGCGGGCGCGGCTCGTCAAGAATCCCGCGTTCGATTTTTGCGCTCCCTATAAACCAAACGCGAACTCGAATACAATAAACGATGCCGCAATCCGCGCCTTTGGTATTGACGAAGTTTTGGATTACGGTGCTGCGTTACAAAAATTTCGCGAGAGGGAACTTAAAGCCTTTCCCCTCAATAGTTTGGAACTCTTTCTGGAAGAATTCACGTATGAAATTAAGAACCATCGTGGGCTCGAAGTCTCCTCCGATTCGACGCGCATCGTTTGCGACTATGTGCTGACGAGTCAAGATAACCGCCATGAGATCATGGGTATTAAATCGCGGCGCTTCTTAAAAGACATTGCGATGGAGGAACAACTTCTCGAAGACGCACGAACGCTCAGCGATTTGCAAAGCGCAGAGCTACCGCCGACAGGAGAATTTGCCGTCGTGCTTTCGGGCGACGCGCTCGATTCGCTCTTCGACTTTTTCTTGGCGCAACTCGACGCGCATGCGCTCTTCAACCAGTATTCTATTTTTGAAGTCGGCGATACGGTTCTCCAAAACGCCAAAGAACCGTTGACGATTCTCTCCACACCGAATCTTGTGGGCGGGATGCGCTCATACGGTTTTGACGAATTGGGTTTTGCGACGAAAGAAATCAGCGTTCTAAACGACTCCAAAGTTGTCAGCTTCTTAATCGATGGACGCTATGCGCAGATTCTCGATAGAGAGCAAACGAGCGCACTCATGAATATCGAAGTCGCCTGCGGAGAAACACCGTATGCCGATTTTTTGACAGACGGTGTCATTGAGTTGAGCAAATTTTCGACGTTCCAGCCCAACACAATTTCAGGCGCGTTTTCGGGAGAAATACGACTGGGGTATCTACACAAGAACGGAAAGAAAATTCCCATCAAGGGCGGCTCGGTTTCGGGGAGCACGCAAAAAGCTTTTGCGCGTGCGTTCAAGTCGAAAGAGAGCGTCACGCGCTCGGCGTATAAAGGCCCGAAGGGTGTCCTCTTCGAGTGCTTGACGATTGCCGGCGCGTAATAGATTTCATGGCAGGCACCAACCAAACCGTTTGGGAAACGCACTACACAAGAGAGCGTGCGCGGCAGCTCTACCCCGACGAAAATGTTGTGCGGCTTCTCAAGCGGAACTTCGCCGTGCCGCAGACGGGTACACGTGCGCTCGATTTAGGCTCGGGGAGCGGTCGCCATCTTCCGCTTCTTGCGGAGCACTTCAGCGAAGTTGTCGCGTGTGACTTCTCTCACACCTCGCTTAAAATGTCCGACTGCACAATAAAACGCAGCCAAGCGGCTCTACCCGAACTGCCGTTTGCTGACTCCTCTTTCGACTTTGTGCTTTGTTGGGGGGTATTGCACTACTTGGACGCAGCACTTCTTGGACCGGCGGTTACCTCCTTAGAGCGCATCTTGAAAAAAGGCGGTCATGTTTTCTTAACGCTGCGGGCCGATAGCGACACGCACTTAGCCGCACAGCTTCATACAGGCGATCTAAGAGAAGGGCATGCCAGGCTCTTCAGTAAAAAAGAGGCGCTCGAATTATTCGCCCGTTTTAAGACGACGCAATACGGCTTTATCGCAAGGCAACCTTTGGGTGAAGAAGGTCTTGTCGCGCACCATTTGCTATTCTGCGAAAAATGAAAGCGCGGCAGAAAAAAACAAAGCGAAGCGCGCCTCTCGTTTTAGCACCCTGCCCCGTGTGTCAATCCCACAACACGGCTTTCAAATACCGCATCGAAAGACATGCGTTCGACGTGTGGTGGTGCCGAGCCTGCGGTTCTGAATTTCAAAACCCGATGCCCAAGGAGGCCAATGCCTTCTACACCGAGGGTTATTACACAGGCGATGCTGCGTTTAGTTATCAAGACGAAAGAAAAAAGGAACACTACCACAACTTCGTGCACCGAGCGCGGCTCTCTTCGATCAAGCGATTTTTGAATATGTCGACTGGCGCAACGAAACATAGACACGCAAGCGGTGTGCGGCATAAACTTCTCGACGTGGGTTGCGCATTCGGAGCATTTGTGCGCGCCGCAACTGCCGCCGGTTTCGAGGCTTATGGTCTCGACGTTTCGCGCTTTGCCGTCGCCGAGGGAAACAAAATAGCAGAGCGTGGGGTGGAGCGGGTAAGACTATTTCAGGGAGATTTACTGCGCTTACCCAACAAAGGCAGCGCAAAGGAAGTCTTCGCACAAAATTCTTTTTCTGTGATTACCCTTGTCGAAGTCGCCGAGCATTTAGAAAAGCCCTCACAAAATTTTGAAGCCGCGTTTAGCCTTTTGAAACCCGGCGGCGTACTTGTCATCCAAACGGCGAACTTTGAAGGTTGGCAGGCGCGCACCGGAGAAAACTACCACTACTATCTTCCGGGGCATCTTGTGTACTACACCGCGTCGGGACTTCGCACCCTGCTTGAACGCATCGGCTTTCGCGAATTTCACGAATTTTTTCCGGTAGATTTTTCGCTCTGGGCAAAATGGCGCAAAGCGTGGGGGGATGTACACCGTCCTCGCGATTTATTGCGCTTGGTGCGGATGTCTTTCTATCACGCCAAGTCGAAGCTCAAGTGGCGGGGAAGTCCGCTGACGTCGAGTTACGTGCTTTACGCGCGCAAGTAAGAATTAAAGAATTTTCAAACTCGAAACCGAAATGAGTGCTAAGAGAATTCCAATTATCCAAAACCGAATAACAACTTTGTTCTCATGCCAACCGACAAGTTCAAAGTGGTGGTGGATCGGCGCCATGCGAAAGATGCGTTTTTTTGTCGTTTTGTAAGAACCGACCTGCAAAATAACGCTCAGGGCTTCCATTACAAACACTCCACCCAAGATAATAAGCAACACTTCGCGGTGGATTAGTATCGCGGTCATGCCGATCGCGCCTCCTAAGGCGAGCGAACCCGTATCGCCCATGAAGACTTCGGCCGGGTAAGCATTGTACCACAGAAAGCCGATGCACGCGCCGACCAAAGCTGCTAAGAAAACCGAAACCTCGTTCGCTTCGGGTACGAACACAAGACGCAAATGTTTTGTCGCGTCTTCAAGCCCCGTGATGTATGCAATGAGCGCAAGAGTCACAAGCGAGATGACAGCCATGCCTGTTGCGAGACCGTCCAAGCCGTCGGTCAAATTGACTGCGTTGGAAGTCCCCACGACAACGAAAGTCCAAAAGAATATGGCGACAATGCCTAAGTTGAGCACAGGGTTTTTAAGAAACGGCAAATAGAGCTGCGTCGCTTGTTCGGGCTGTCCCTTCGGCGTATAAGGGAACAGGAAAACAACGGTAGCAAACCCCAACGCAATCGCAATCTGCCAGAAAAATTTTGTGCGTGCTCTCATGCCGCCGCTCACCTTTTTGACAGACTTTGTGTAATCGTCTATAAATCCCAAAGCGCTGAGCGCCAACGTGCCCAACCAAATTAGCATGACGTAAAGGTTATTGAGGTTGCCCCACAAGAGCATCGAAATACTCATGCTCGCCATAATCATGAGCCCACCCATCGTGGGAGTTCCCGCTTTGCTCTCATGCGATTTCGGCCCGTCGCTGCGCACCGATTCGCCGAACTTGAGCTTACGCAAAAAGCGGATAAACCACGGACCAAAAACGTATGCCAACAAGAGTGCCGTAATCGCCGCCGCTACCAAGCGGAACGAGGTGTAGTTGAAAATACGAAACCAAGAGACGTGGTGTTGAAGAGGCGGTAGGAGTAATTGCAGCACGGATGAGAATAAAACCTATGCACAGGTTGAAAATAAGATTCCCAAGTCACTACAAATGGCCGAAATCGCCGCCACGCTGTATAATAGAAACGTGAATGGTATCAATCCCACAAAAATTTCAGAAGACTTGAGCGCGGCTATCGGCCACACCCCGCTCATTAAATTGCGCCATGCGAGCGAAGTGACGGGATGTCAGGTTTTGGCAAAAGCTGAAATGCTCAACCCCGGCGGGTCGATTAAAGACCGCACCGCTTTGGGGCTCATTCTTGATGCTGAGTCGCGTGGGACGCTGAAGCCGGGCACCGTTATCGTCGAAGGAACGGCGGGCAACACAGGGATTGGACTCACCCTTGTCGGGGCCTCGAAAGGCTACCGCACCATAATCTTCATGCCTGAGACGCAAAGTAAAGAGAAGATCGATACGCTACGAATGAGCGGCGCCGATGTGAGGCTCGTCCCTGCCGTGCCATACAAAAATCCGAGTAACTATGCACACCAGGCGCGGCGTGCCGCTGAGGCAATGAATGCAGCGCATCCGGGTAGCGCGTGGTTTGCCGATCAATTCGACAACACGGCAAACCGCGATTGGCACGAGAAGACAACAGGTGTAGAAATTTGGGAGGAAACCCACGGCAAAATTGATGGCTTTGTTGCGTCTGCAGGCACGGGAGGTACATTAGTCGGCGTGGCTCGGGCTCTCAAAGCGCAGAACGCAAATATAAAAATTGCGCTCTCCGACCCGGCTGGGTCCGCGCTTGCCAGTTTTGTCGAAAAGGGGGAACTCATCGCTACTGGAAACTCGATTAGTGAAGGCATCGGTTCGAGCCGCGTGACGGCAAACTTTGCCGATGCTCCGATTGACTTGGCTTGGTCGATTCCCGACACGGAGTCTGTGCCGCTCATTCATCGGCTTGTTCGAGAAGAGGGGTGGTGCGTCGGCGGTTCGAGCGGCGTAAACATTGCGGGGGCGATCCGTTTGGCGCGCATGCTTGGACCGGGTCACACGATAGTCACTATTCTCGCCGACGCTGGCACGCGCTACCAAGCAAAACTCTTCAACGCCGCCTTTTTGCGGGAGAAAGAAATTCCCGTTCCTGATTGGATGAACGCGGTGTGAAATAATTGATCTGCGAATTTATGTCTCATCGCACGTCGCTTTTTCCTCATGTAGTTACCCTCCACGCTCCGAGAATAAAGCGTGGACTTAAGCATGCGCGTTTATGAAAAAGATAGCGAGTTTGTCGCTTCCTGTCCCGAGCTTGACGTGTATACTTATGGCCAAGATGCCGAAGAGGCGCGCCGTCGTCTCAAGCACGTCATCGCTTTTTACGCGAACACCGCGCAGGACTTGGGGTATAAAATCGACGCATCGGAATTACTTGCCAACCTGCAAAAGACGATGCCTGCACGGTCGGAATCTTTCTTAAACTAAGTCTCTGCCGATTTAGCGACAGCACTTCAATTATTTTGCTCGCGCCTCAGAGCGCTCAAGACCATGCCGCACATCGTCAGATAAACGACCAGCGAGGTCCCGCCATTCGAGACAAGAGGAAGGTTGATGCCCTTCGTTGGGAGTAGCCCCATCGTGACCGCCGCGTTCATCGCGACTTGAATAATGAGACTCAGCAAGAGGCCCGTGGCTAAGAGTCGCATGAAATCGTCTCGTAGCCTTGCCGCCAAAACAACGCCATAGCCCGCAATAAAAAAATACGTGCCGATGAGTAGTATGACTCCCACTGCGCCCAGGTCTTCTGCAACAATCGCCAAAATAAAGTCGGTGTGCCGCTCTTGCAAATGGTGCCGCACGAGTTCCTCGCCGAGCCCCTTGCCCCAAAGGCCGCCTGCGAGAAAAGACTTCATCGAAGCGACGAGTTGAAAGCCTGTGTCATAGCGTGCCTCCCACGGGTCTAAGAAGGCCTTGATGCGCACCAGACGGAAAGGCGTTTTCAAAATGATATAAGAAACCGCTGCGACTGCTGATACTAACGCAAAAAATTGCATCGTCAACGGATAGCGCGTAAAAAAAAGCAGAGCGCTTGCGAGCAAGAGGAGATGGAC
>CAUJII010000033.1 GCA_963205035.1 Spirochaetota bacterium | reverse complement strand
CATGTGCTCGCCCCGGTCATAAGGACGAAGATCGACGCTTGTGTACGCTTCGAGCAATTTGCGGTTGCTGAGTTGATAATCGGCGGGATTTTTCTCGGGCGGTGGAGCTTCTTCTTCACCCTCTGCCATTTTTATGGTGTGGCGTTTCCTTGTCGGCTTTTTGGATTTCTCACTTTTCTCGTTTTTTTCGACTGCGGCGGCATTGGCTTCTGGTTGGGGTTTGGGAGTAACTACTCCATTCGATTCTTCAGGTTTATCTGCCGGGGCGCTCTTTGTTGCGGGCTGAGTCTCTGCCCCTTCTGCGGCGGTCTTTTCTTCGGGAAAGAGCGGCAGTGTGGCGAGGCTAAAGATACAGAGAACTAAAAAAAATTTTCGTAACATGAATTAATCCCCCGACACAACCTTGTAGCGCAATTTTTGCAACAGGTGAAGAACCATCGCAAAAAGTCCCGACGCTGCATATAGAATAACGACACCAAAAACGACAAAGTAAAGATTAAATCGATAAATGAGCACAGACAGAATCGCAATGAAGCCAATCGCACGCAGTACGGTAAATTGTGCGCGTAATTTGGATTGTGGTTTTGAGTATTTGACATTGCTAATCATGAGGAATGCCACTGCCACAAAAATGGTGAGCGCGATGGGGAGCGATATATAATGAGAGTTGTTATTATAAAGAGGCAATAGAGCGATAATAAGCCCTGCTACCGGCGACGGGAGTCCGACAAACGCGCCGGGTTCGTGCTGCACGTTAAAACGCGCCAAACGGAACGCGGCACAGAGCGGAAACACAACAGCAATCGCCATCCCGATGGGGATGTCCCAAGGGGTGCCGAAAACGCTTTTATGCACCAGGATTTGGTAGAGATACATTTTATACATCAGAAAGCCTGGAGCGATGCCAAAAGTCGTCAAGTCGGCCAACGAGTCGAGTTGTTCCCCTAATTGGCTCTGCGATTTGAAGAGCCGGGCAAGCGGACCATCTAGCCCATCGAAAATCGCAGCGAGCATAATGCAAAGCCCAGCGGCGATAAAATAGAAAAAATTCTCGGAATTATTCCCCGAAGCCCGCGATGCGATGACAATCGAAAAAAAGCCAAACGCCAGATTACCCATCGAAAACGCATTGGGTATAATTGCACGCCACATTGAGTTTACGAGTGGTTTTGCTTCTTGCTGCGGCAAGGATTATTTTTGTGCGCCCCTCCTTCGAGAACAAGAAACCGTTTTACAAGCAGTCTCATTCCACGCATTCTACCCGCTGTGCTGCCCGAAGAGCTAGGTAAACTGGAAAAAGAGCAGCTCTTGAGGGTCGCAGAGGTTTGGTCGATTCCCAAATCCCCGGCAGACAAGCGGGCGATAGTGCAGCTCTTGCTCAAGACTTTTGTCGATCCCTACCATCTCAAGACTGTTTTAGAAAAGCTCACTCCGCTTCAGGTTAAAATCTTCGCAGTTATCCTTAATACAAAACAGATACTCACTTTAGGCGAGATTAGTCGAAAAATCCAGCTCCAGCCGATCAATGTCGAAAAAGAATTGGCAGTCCTCAAGCACATCATGCTGCTCTATCAGAAAAAAAATCGTGAGCGGATTACCAACAACCTCGACAAATATATCCCGTTCGACGAATTCCGTGCTCTCGTTTCGACCGACGGGAATTCGCGGGGCGAAAAATTCCAGGTAACTATCCGCCGCGAGGTCGAACAAACCGAGCCTCAAGACATCGATCCTAAATATCTGGCCATTTTGGGCGGCAAGGGCAAAAAGCCGCGCGAATACGCAGAAAAGGCTTTCAAAGACGAAACACTCGAGAAGACCTTGAAGACTCTGAGTGAAAAAGAAATGGTGCTCATCGACGAGGCGTTCACAAACGGTGGGATTATTGAAATTAACGCCGCTCGCATCATCATGGACGAGCAAAAGTTGCCTTTGGAGAAGACCATCCGCAGGCTCGATGCTTTTCAACTCTTGAAAGATATCTACTTTATAGATGAGCGCTTTGTGCGTATTCTTGTAATCCCCGTCGAGCTTTTTAACTACCTAAAAAGAAACCCGCTTTTTCCCGTGCGCAACGACGTCAAAGAGCTGACCGAACGCACCATCGAAAACGGGTTCGACTTTTTGCTCAATCTAAAAAAGCTTCTTCTTTTTATATCGAACAAAGGGCTCACGCTCTCGCAAGCCGAAAAACTACGCCAAGCGGACATGAAGCGTTCCGAAGCGTCGCTCATCGACATCGACATCAACCTTTTCCCTGAGAAAAGCCAGATGCACCAAATCGAAATCATCCTTCCCCTCTTGCGACTCTTCGAGCTTGTCGACTTACGCGACGAGAATGTGGTTCTCATCGAAAACTATGAAGAGTTCCTCAAACGCGAACCCGCAGAGCTCTTGCGCGACCTGTTCAACCGTATCTTAGAAGCCGCCGAAAAACGGATGGTGGGTGACGAAGTTTTCTTACCGATCGACCTACCCTTTTTCAAAATGCCGATGATCGAAACGTGCATAAAGCTCGTTGAAAACAACAAGGGCATGTTTGTCAAAGTTCTCTTGGCGGAACTCATCCGCTCGCGCGTGATTATGACTCCCGGCTTCAAGGTGCGCGATTTTAAGAATGCGTATATCTCGCAGCGCTCCATGATTGTCTCTTCGATGATTTATATGTACCTCTTGGGGCTATTGCGCGTCGACTATCCAAAACGCTTTGTGACGGTCAGCAACCTCGGGAACCATTTCTTCCACGACCATGCGCTCGAAGCAGAAAGCGTCCAAGGGGCCATCATCCTGAACGCCGATGGCACCCTTGTGGCAATCCCTGAAAAAATTTCTCTGCACGACTTGCACCTACTCAAATCGTTCGCCGACCTCAAGGAATTCGACAAAATCTATAACTTTGTGCTGACAAAAGAATCGATCCAAACCGGGGTGATGCTCGGCAACCCGATCGAATCGTTCAAAGACCTCCTCAATCGCACAACCCGCAGCGGCATTCCGCAGGCTCTCGACTTCAACCTCACCGAGTGGAGCCGCGACCTCCCCATCGTCATCATCGAAGAAAGCATCGTACTTCTCGAAACCGCCGACCCACGCCTTACCGAAGCGCTCTTGGGGCAAATCCGTGGCAAGAAGATTGTCAAGAAAGAGATTTCCGACACAGCGCTTGTCATCTTCAAAAGCAAGGTTCAGGAAGTCATGGAAGTCGCTGAAAAGCTTGAGATGATCGTTAAGCTGATTCGGTAACGAGCCTGTGCGGGAACTCGTGCAAACGATGCGAAAAGACGATTTTTTCTGCGAAAAGAACACGCGTTGCTAGAGAAAACAGCAAATCAGCGCGAATTCCGGGCGTCTGCGGCCGCACGTCGAGCGAATCGGAACGATTTGCGGGAGAATTTGCGCTGATTAGCGTGGACTTTGGCGCAGAAAAAATTGTATCAATGAGTTCCCGCACAGGCTCGCACCCCTATTTACAATTCACTTACAATAGTTACTTTACAGTCGACCTAAATAATTATTCATCGCCTATGGAAATCCTACAAATTGCCATTTTCAGCGTTGCGTTTGTGCTGTCGTTCGGTTACGCCGGTTATACAGTGCGCAAGTTCTGGCGGTATGCCAAATTAGGCCAACCCCACGAAATCAAATCGTCTATCCTGTCGCGTGTCTACAATGTTATTATCAATGTACTTTTGCAAAAAAAGCTCATGAAGCGTCCAGTGCGCGGTTTGGCGCACGTTTTCATCTTCTACGGTTTTCTCGTCTACGGTGCACACACAACAAGCCAACTCATCGGCGGTTTTTTCGGCCCACTCCCAATGCCTTGGGTCGGCACAACCGGTTATGAATTCTCGATTCCCCATCTGATTGGCCAAATCATTCCAAATTTTGCATACGTCTATGAATACGCGCTCGATGTGTTCTCTATTCTTGTTCTCGTAGGTCTTCTCTTCTTCGCGCTACGCCGCTGGGTTTACCGCGCTTACGAGCTCGATCGCCCTTCGATGCAATCGATGATTGTCATTGGAATGATTTCCCTACTCATGGTTTCGACTCTCGTTGCCGATGCAGCGCATGCGATTAACCTGAACCATACACATCTGTCACCGATTCGCTGGGGCATGGTTTCACTCCTTTCGGCTTGTGGTATTACCAGTTCTACAGCCGGCTACTGGTACATCGGCGGATGGTGGACACATATCATGACTGTCTTTGCGTTCATGGCTTTTGTCCCGAACTCAAAACACGCACACCTTATCTGGGCTCCTGTCAACTTCTGGTTTGAAAAGGAAACACCTAAAGGACAACTTTCTTACCTGGACACAGAGACTGCGACTGTTTGGGGCTCTGCAAACGTACAAGATTTTACGTGGAAAGACCACCTGAACGGCTTAAGCTGCATCGAGTGTGGGCGTTGCACGATTGAATGCCCTGCAAATCAAACCGGTAAACTTCTCAATCCCAAATCCATCATGGTCGATTTGAAGCATGCGCTCATGGAACAGATGGGCAAAGTCGACGCGGCAAAAAAGGCCGGCAAGACAGACGAGGAAATCGCGGCAATGCCCGAACTGCGCGTAATCGATAATTACTCGCAGCAAGAATCGCTTTGGGCATGTACAACGTGCTATGCCTGCGTCGAAGCGTGCCCCGTGGGGAATAACCAAGTCGACGCCATCATCGCGATGCGCCGCGCGCTTGTCCTTTCCGAAGGCGCGCTTCCCGGCGAACTCCAAACAGCGTTTGGTAATATGGAAAACCAATCGAACCCCTGGGGCATCGGTGCGCATAAGCGCGAAGAATGGGCGGAGGGATTGAACATCAAGACGATGGCGCAGTGGAAAGAAGAAGGCGACAACCCCGACGTTCTTTTTTGGGTGGGGTGCGCAGGCGCTTTCGACGACCGTAACAAAAAAATTGCCAAATCGTTTGCAGGGCTTCTCGACAAGGCCGACGTGAAATATGGCATTTTGGGTAATGAAGAAAATTGCACGGGCGACTCTGCCCGACGCGGCGGTAACGAATACCTTTTCCAAACTCTGGCGAATATGAATATTCAGACTCTGAATAACTATAACGTCAAGAAAATTGTAACAGCTTGCCCGCATTGTTTCAACACAATTAAGAACGAATACCCGCAATTAGGCGGCAACTTCGAGATTGAACACCATTCGACGTTTTTAGATAAGCTCGTTAAAGAAGAAAAGCTCCAAGTCGATGAAACGAAGGCGAAAGAATTTGGTAGCGTCACCTACCACGACTCGTGCTATTTGGGCCGCTACAACGATAACTACGACGCGCCGCGTTCGGTTATTGAAAAAGCGACCGGTGCGAAAGTGATCGAACCTGTCAACAACCGCGAAAACGGCCTCTGCTGCGGTGCGGGTGGCGCACAAATGTGGAAAGAAGAAGAAAAACCACGCCCTCAAGAAGAACTCGATAAACTCGGGATCAAAGCAGAGCGCGTCAACGTCAAAAGAACGAAGCAGCTTCTGGCCACCGAAGCGCAAGTCGTTGCGAGTGCATGCCCTTTCTGTATCACGATGATAGGCGACGGCACAAAGTCACTCGAAGAAGAAACAGTGCGTACGATGGACCTTGCAGAAATTTTGGCGCAGACGGTAAAATAAGACTGACCCGCCACTCAAGATAGAACTTGCGTGGCGGAGTTTAGAGCAGGAAAATTCACAACAGCGAGAGGCTATGCCTAAACTCGAACGGGGGTTGCGACTTAGCCGACAATACTCCGCGAAGCTTTGAACGCCGCAATCTCTTCTTTGCGGCGTGAATTATCCCATCGCAAGAGATCGCCCATGGCGCTGGCCACGGCCTTGAGCGCACTGTCGGAAACCGGCCCCATGTTACCCAAGCCACAGCGTCTTTTCAAAAAATCCGTGAGCGTCAACGCCATCTCCTCTTCGACAGCATAGTACACCTCGGCAAAAATAAAAGGGTATTCGGTATCGATCGGCCGCAAGAGTGATTTGTCTTTGATAACATAATCTAAAACGCGCTCGTAAAGTGCCCCATAAATTTCAATGAGGTGATTTATGAGCTGCATGGAAAATACGTTTTCCCAACGGGCATGCGCCTCTGCAATGAAGACGGCCAAGCGCGGCCCGACATTGCCACCCACCACGGGTGTTTTATGCGAAAGTGATTTATGCCGCTTCAACTTAAACTTTTTCTCGACGAGGTTGACTGTCTCTTCGGCCAGTGCGCGCGAAGTCGTCCACTTGCCGCCGAAGACAGAAACCAGCCCGTCGATATTTTCGATTTTCTTGTGGTATAAAATTTCGTGCTTGCGCGACGCCTTATAGCTCGTTGTGACCGAGCTTTCGGCAAGCAAAGGCCGAATACCCGCGTACGCATTCACAACGTCTGCTAAAATTTTTCGCTGCGGAAAGTATGTGTTGAAGAGATCTAAGAAATCTTGTGCATCGTCTTTGGTGACACTCAAACTATCAGGATCGCCCGTGTATTCGGTGTCGGTTGTCCCCAGGAGGGAATAATTTCCCCAAGGGACTAAGAAGATGTGGTGCTTGTCGCGTGTCTCAAGACCAATCGTTGTGTCTTTGTGGAAGCGCGGAAAGAGCAAATGAATTCCTTTAGAACGGATAAGTTTACGTACCGGATTTTGGTGAAGCTTCGCAAGCACGAAATCTCCCCAAGGACCGGTGGCGTTCACGGTCACCTTTGCACGGATGGGAAATTTTTTGTTCCCGAGGGTATCTTGCGCAATCACGCCCCCTACCCGTTTACCTGTGGGCGTGTCTTCGAGAATGAATTCTTGGCATGCGGCGTAGTTTGCAACGACAGCACCTTTTGAAGCAGCAGACAAAATATATTCGAGGTTCGAGCGGTTCGGGTGTTTATTGAGCGCGTCGTAATAATGATACGCCCCCTTGAGTCCTTTCGAGTTGAGGCCCGGTTCGATTTGCAAAGCTTTTTCGCGACTCAACCACCGCTTGTGATCCAGGTGTTTATCCGGATCTTCGATATAATTGCGATCCCAGGAAAGCATGTCGTAGAGCGTCAAACCAACGCCGAGCATCCATTTCGGTGTGGGAGTAAAATCGTATATCGGCATCATGAAAGGGAGCGGAAAAACTTGGTGAGGCATATTCGCTTCAAGGTAGCGGCGTTCTTTCAAAGATTCGCGCACGACGCCGATATCGCCTTGCGCAAGATAACGCAAACCACCGTGGATGAGTTTCGACGTCGCAGCAGACGTTGCGTGCCCAAAGTCTTTGCGCTCTATCAGAGCAACGGAATGCCCTCGCAGCACTGCATCCCATGCAATCGCGGCTCCAGAGACTCCGCCACCGAGGATTAGCAGGTCGAATTCTCGATTTTCAAATTGTCGTAAGTCACGCTTCATGGATAACCACTCAATCGAGCGTCAAAACATGCCGTAAAGAAATTCGCTGCGTGGGCGTGGGAGGGCGCGGGTCCTTTTTACTTTGGCGTCGAAACGGCGCAACGAAAACCAAAATGGTGGTAGTGTGCGAGCGGCATATTCTCCGGATAATTCGCTCGACGCTTTGAACCGCGCGCATACGGGGCCGTCCACCACCAAGAACCACCACGCACGCTCCGCTCTTTGTGCCCGGGACAACTATCCGCACCGTCGCATGGGCCTTGTGGGTCTTTGCCCCGGCATTTATCGCCGCACTCCGAGTAACTATTCGAATACCAATCGTTTACCCACTCGTGAACATTGCCAGCCATATCGTAAAGCCCATAGACGCCGGGGGGGCGCGACATGACGCTCTGTGTAGGCATGTGCCATTCAGGTTCCAGGCGCTTTGCGAGGCAGCCTTTAATGGCTTTTTTACCTTCACCGATTTGAATGATAGCATTCTCGCACGTCGCTGGCTCGTTACCCCATGGGTAGAGATTGCCGTTCGGGCCGCGTGCTGCTTTCTCCCATTCGGCTTCTGTCGGAAGCCTTTTGTTTCTGAACTGACAATATTCCCGTGCGGTGTACCAACTGATTCCTGTCGCCGGTTGATTGTCGTGCATATAACGCTTGCCATACCGTGGCGTGACTGTGTCGCATTTCCCAGTTTTGATACATTCGCGGCATTTCCCTGCTGCAAGGCATTCATTAAATTCTTTATTTGTTACCTCGTGGATGTCCATATAGAATTCGCTGATGAAAACTTTTTCTTCGGGCTTTTCGTCGGCGTCATAATTATTCGACCCGCGTATAAATTCTCCGGCAGGAATACACGCCATGCCTGAAATTTTCTGAGCACAGCCCCGCGCTTCGTGCGAACACGCATTAACCGAAAAAAAACCAAGACAAGAGATAATAAAGAAAATCCTCTGCATGGACGAAACTTGAAACTCGATGCGTCTCGTAAAGATTTCTGGAGTTCCCGCACAGGCTCCTACGAGTTCTAAGGCTAAACTCGCAAAAAACGTTGCCGCACAAACTCGGCCGCCTTTTGTAGTTCATTGCCACCCTGTTATGCGCATTCTTTTTCATTGGTTAATCCCACTATTTCTTTTATTTCCAATAGGGATTGCTGCGAGCGAGTCGGACGATTCGTTTGAACTCACTCTCAAGAGCCCATTTTATACAGCTTATACGGACGATTGGATTTACCGACTCGAAACGACTGTACGCACACAGGGTTTTGATATCGACTTCCAGGATTTGAATGCAATCAAAAAAACAAGAAAAGACGAATATGCGTCGGAGCTCACGATAACATACGGAGTTTTTGAATTTCTCGCGGTGGGTCTGTCTGCGAAAGGAATGTACGCAAGTAAAACTTCAGAAACCGCGACGGGTTTCTTGAAGAACACTCCCTTAGACAACTCGACGGAAAATGGTTTTTACGACCCAATCGCTTCGGTCACGAGTCGCTTGGGCGGGAGCATGCAGGGAGACTGGATGCTCAATTTGCAGCTTGCGTTCGCGCCAGGAATCGAAGACGAAAATAACGGAACGTTCTCGACTCCGAATAATCGGTACATGGCAACGCTCCTTTTCGGCAAGGAATGGGGCGCTTGGAGCTTTGGCGAATTGACAATCTACCAGCTCACCGATAAAACATCCAACAAAAAAGGTTTGGAAAAGAACGACCAACAAGTCTTGGCGATAAATCTCTTTGCGCAGTTTGATTTTGGCCCCGCGTATTTGCGCGCGAATAGCGGTTTATCGGGTTTTATAGATTCTGCCTCGCAAGACAATCCCATTCGTAGAAATAAATTTTTGCTGGTGGGCGGTGAAATCGGCGTTCTTCTGTCCGACAATTTTTTGACAAAAATAGGTGTTCAATGGACTGGGGGAATGAGCGACGAAGCCAGTTTCATCGGCCCCGGAAACAAGACACTCCCATACACAGTCCATGTGCATGACTCCTACTTATGGTCGCTTGCATTTTCTGCGCAGTTTTAGGACCTACCACCTAAACTCATTCGTACCACTTTGAAAAATAATTAATCGCTAAACTGTACCGAACGCGATTCGATGAAAGTATGCGCAATCATTTCAATCGCGTCTTCAATATCTTTCTTATCTACAATCACGTCGTGCACGGCCTTCGCAATCGGAAATTTCTCTGCGCGCAAGCGGACATATTTAGGCAATGCCTTGATGCCATAGACGCCACTCAACGTTTTTTTCTTATCGTGAATTCCAAACGCGAAGTCGTGGCCATACTGTCTGTCGTGGCTATCTTGTCCAAAGCAACTCAGCATCAAATCGGTGATGCCTGCGACGCCAGCGAGGGTAGACTTGCGGCCCCCCATCGCGACGACCATGTTCGCCATCTCGCCCGAGATGCGGTGCGCGAGATGAAAGAGCGTCGAGTCGTTATTGCCACCCAACTGCGATTCAAAATAACCGTCGACGAGCCCCACGGCAAATGCATAAATATTCTTGAGAGCTCCGCCGATTTGAAGGCCACGCACATCGTAAGGGTTGACCGCCGGGCGTGTGAAGACATACCCTGTGCTGAAAAAATCGACGAGCTCTGGAACAAGCGATGTGTTGACCGCCGCAAGCTCATAACCTGCCGGTTTGCGCTCCAAAATTTGCTCGGGGTAATTCGCGCCCGAAAGCACGACGAAGCGTGCGGGATTGATTTTCCAAATTTTTTCTAAATCTTCCAAGATGAGGCCGTATTTTGAACCGGTGAAGCCTTTTGCAATGCCCACAATTGTCGCGAAGCTTTCATTCAAAATGGGAGTAACTATGTTGTAGTACTCCTCAATTTCCCAAGGCCTCACCCCCTGTATATAAAGAGAACATTTTTGCAAATCTTTGGGATCGGACGTAAAAACAATGTTCGGAGGAAGTTTGAAAACCGGGAAGTTATCGATGTCGGTATTGACTTCGTTGAAAGCACGCGCTTTTTCTGCGTCGGGTAAATAAATTTTGATGTTGACTTGTTTATTCGCGAGGACTGCCGCCATCGCAGTCGAACCCGTGCTATGACCGATGATTCCCACTTCGGTGTGTTGCGTTGCCGGGGCTTTGATGAGAATATTTTTTTTCTTCGTCTTGCCGTCGTCGAGGTACAAATTGCGGTAGGTGCCGTGCATGTGGCGGTCGAGGTTTTGCCCGATGAGAAGCGCTAACGAGTCGATGACAAATTGCTTCTTGTTCTCTACATCGGGAATGGGAAGTCTTTGGATATGCTCGGGGAAGGTTTTTGCAGCCTCGCCCATAAGACGTCCCACGAGAATTGGTTTACCGATGACGAGCTTTCCCGTCGCTTGTTGAAAAAGAAAACTTTCAGCAGGCAAAATTTTATCAGTCCCCACAAGCGAGATCGGCACAATCACTTTGTTCATGACGTAATGATATACTGTATCGACAAACGTAATGAGGCGGCCGGTGCGGCTGCGTGTGCCTTCGGGAAAAATACAAATCACCTTGCCTTGCTTTTGCAAATCCGCCGCTTGGCGAAACGAGCGCATGTTGATGCGCGTCATCATGTCCGCCATGCCGGGGTTATCTGTCATGTCGCGCTTCGAGCAGACTAAAAGCGACTCGATTGTATAGAGTCCTAACCTTGTAAAATCCGCCAAGAAGACAAGACGGCCTGCAATGAAGACCATCGAATCGGCGAGCTTGCGTGCTTCTTTGCTATGGTTATAGAGCAGGCCGTAAATCGCGGCGGTATCGAAATGACTCAAGTGGTTTGAGATAAGCGTCACGGGGTATTTGCCCAACAGAGGCAAAATATCTTGCAAATTCTCTTCGCCCTCGATGTGGAATTTTTTGAGCATCGGCGTCAAGAACTCGATCATAAAATCGCGCAGCTTGTCGTCGCGTTGGGTGAATACTCCCACTTCTTCAAGCTTCGTTTCGTCTTTGAAGGTTTCCATGACCTGCGGGATCGGCGTCTCGACCGAGAGCTTGAGATATTTAACGAGAAGCTCGCGCGCCTTCTCTTCTTTCAAGCCGGCCTGCATAAAAATATCGATATTCTTAAAAAACTCCCTTTGCCACGGAGCATGCGTCGCCGAGTCAAGTGCTTGATCTTTCGC
>CAUJII010000032.1 GCA_963205035.1 Spirochaetota bacterium | reverse complement strand
CGATACCCTGTCGAAAGGTCGAATTTTTCGAGAATGCGCGCAGCAATGAGAGCCTTCTCTTCACCGAGCGGCGCAAAATTACGGCGGGCAATAAACTCTGAAGCGATGTGGGTAATGTCTCGCGGTCTTTCATAGAGGCCGGGCACGGCAACCATGCCCTTGCGAAGTAGCGAATAGAGCTCTTGCCTGAATTTTTCGCGGCGTACGAGAGTTAGGATGTCGGGTGAAGCTGTAAAAATGTAGCGATTCAAGGGGGGCGACCCTTGTGCTTGAGCGTCGCAAAACGAGTGAAGCTCTTGTAACAGGCGAGCCTGGTTCGCCCAACCTAAATTTTGGATATTTTGAATTACACGAATAGTCGCCGTCTCTTTTGCGGCACGCGACTTTTTTTTCAAGGGCCAAATTGCCTGCGCCTGAAGAGATGCGGGTAAAGTCGCCGCGTCGATAATTTCGTAGTGGATGCTTTTTTCGGGAGAAAGTAGCATCGCGTAATACTCGACGAAGTCTTCGAGCGGGGGATGGTCTTTGCCAGAAAGGAGAAGGTACGGAACGGCAAAGAACGTCTTCAAGACCTGCTCTCTGAAATGTGTGATTGTATGCGAACGGCCTTGCATAAAGGCCGGGTAACGGTTCTCGCTTTTTCTTTGCGCTTCGAGGCGCGTGAGACGATCGGCGAGTAATTTGTTCTCGTTCTGGGTGAGTATTTTTTCCCAATTCGAGTGGAGGAAGCGATTTTGCGATTCTAAGAGCCAACGGAACTCTTCTTTGCTAAAGCCTTCAATCTTGTTATTGACTATTCTATAATGGAGGAGCGATTGCACATGACGCATGTTTTCTGGAAATAGCGAAAACGCTTGCGAGCGGTGTTCCTCGTTGACTAAGACAGAGATAGAAATTCCGCCTTCTTCTGCTCTGAAACGCTCTGCGACTTCGGCAATGATTGCATCGGATTTTTCGGCGAGACTTTGGGAGTCGAAAAGAAGAATGATTTGGCCGGTTTCTGTTTTTAACTTACACTCGCGTGTCGCGTGGAGCGAGAAACCTTGTGGCAGAAGACGGCGACAAAATTCGACAAGAGATTTGCTTTGGGTGATGAGAAACACCTGTTGCATAACGAGTCTGACTCAGTTTAGATGCGGCACACTGCGTCATTTAAAAAGTTGAATTATTCGTTCTGCACTTTCACTAATATTTGTATCTGAAACGTCGACAACGGAGCTTGCGATTTCAAGGTACAGAGGTTCGCGTCGGCGAAAGACTTCCATTAGAGAATCGATTGTTTCGTTTTGCGAAAGACTCGGGCGCGAAGAGTTTTGTTGCAGACGCTCAAGACGTAGACGCATTTTTTCTTCATTCGACGCTATATAGACGCAAAAGAAGTTTGCTTTGAGAAGTTCGAGTTTCCGTGCGCTGCGCAACCCATCGGCTTCTTCGACGATTCCACCGCCGCAATCGAGAAGTACTCTTTCCATTTGAGAGACTTCTTTAAGAGCATCAAATTCTAAATCTCGAAATGCACTCCAGCCGCGCTCGGAAACTAACGCATCGATACGCTTTCCTTCTTGCGCTTCAATCTTTTCGTCTAATGACACGAGGGGGATGTGCCAAATCTCGTTCAGTCTGCGTGCGATTGCAGATTTTCCGATACCGCGAAATCCGATAAGAGCGATGCGCGGTTTCTTTGGCTGCGGGATATGCCGTTCTTTTCTTTGACGTCGTTTCTGCCTTGCCATTATTTTACCTTTGCACGCATAGCGTTGAGAAGCGCTTTCTCCATCGCCTTGACAGGAGCCGGCATGGCAGTAAAAAGTTCAAATTGTTGTGCGCCTTGATAGAGTAACATCTTGTATCCTAACACGGTGTGGCAGCCGCGTTTCTTTGCCATGCGCAAGAACGGTGTCTCGGTTGGATTGTAAACAATATCGAAGACTATTTGGTTTTTTTGGAGTCCTTGCGCTCCATGAGGTATCTCATTTTCAAACCCTGACCCCTGCATACCCAAGGGAGTCGTTTGAATAACTACGTCAAAAGCAGAAATGTCGAGTGGTTGACTTTGCAGCAAGCTCGTCTCGTGGATTTTTATTGCGTGGGATTTACCCACTTTCTGGCAGCGTGTTCTTATTGCATTCATTCCGGCACGGTTACGGCCCGAAAGCGTTAAGCTATAAATCCCACAGCCCATCAGAGAAATTGCAATGCTGCGCGCAGCGCCGCCCGCACCCAGAATGAGAATTTTTTTTCCCGAAAGCGAAACCCCCGCCTCTTTAAGAGCGTGGACTGCTCCCGATCCATCGGTATTGGTTCCGACGCAAAGATTTTGGGAGTCACGGTATACGGTGTTCACAGCGCCGATGTGCTGAGCCATCGGCTCGACACGGTCGAGGTGCTTTTGAACGTGAATTTTATGGGGGATTGTCACCGAAAGCCCGCGCAGGTTCCAAGTTTTCAGAGCCGTTTTGAATCCTTTAAGAGTCGCTATGGGGAACGCAAGATAGACTGCGTTGATGCCGTTCGCAGCAAATGCTGCATTGTGCATCGCCGGCGAGAATGTATGCCCTAACGGGTGGCCGATAATTCCAAAAAGTTGAGTCTTTGCATCAATTCGCATTGCGTTTAGTTTTTAGACTCGTTTCAATCGTGTGCAGAATAAAAGGCAACGACGGCACGAGCTCGTGCTCCTCTAAGTACGTGCAGAGTCTTTCCATCGCGATGCGTCCGACAGAATCCGTCGCCTCCAGAACCGGCGAGCGTTTCATCCCCATGGGGTTGTCGCCCTCGTCGACACGCGCAAACCGGATGCCATGTTCAGCCTTCCAATCGATTGCAAATTCTTTATACGTAATTTGAAAGCGGAGCATCTCATTTGCAGCGTCTTCGGGAAGTTGCCAAATATATATGGCAGTGCGGTTTTGCGCGTCTTGCAAAAAACGCTTTTTCAAGATCCGGTGGTCTTGTTTAACGAACTCGTGCTTCACCTCAACGAGCATTACCGGTTTGATTCTTCAAAAAGAATCCTTTCTAAGACATCGCTCATATATTGCAGTGGTACTCCGCCCAGTAAGCGACCGTTGACTACAAGCGTCGGTGTTCCTTCGATGGGGATCTTGATGCCTGCTTGAACATCGTTCTTGATTTTTGGCATCGTGTGTTGGCTGCGGAAGCACGCGGTGAGTTGCGCCGCATTGAGGCCCGCACTTTGCGCCATCGATTCGACAGCCTTATCGGTTACTGGGTTACGAAAAAAGACTTCTTGGTTTGCGAAGATAATGTCGTGCATGGCCCAAAATTTGCCTTGTGCTTCGCCGCATTCCATAGCGACAGCGAGGCCACACGAACCCACATGGAAAGAGCCCTTCATCGCGACGTTGCATTGGTTGTCCAATGGGTAATGACGAAAAATAAGTTTCACCTTATCTTTGTGCTCTTTGACAAAAGCATCGAGAACAATCCCCATGCTCTTGCAATGCGGGCAGAGCGCATCTGCAAACTCCATTATCGTGACGACGGGTTTTTGAGATCCTTTATTTCCACTCTTTGGAGTATCTAATCTGAGCAACGGTTTGCTTTTCCACTGCTTATAGAATTCAAGAGCCAACTGCTCGCGTAATTCTTTTTCTTGGTCTGTCTTGCCTTGAACTTGGGGACCCTTACGCGACACAGCGTCGGTGTGGAAAAAAATACCACTTGTAAAAACCGCTAACAGAATGAGGGTAAATCCACCCGTTGCAGCCAAGCGAGTTCTTTCGGGTTTGATGAGCGTCTCGGTTCGTTTTCTCAGCATAAATGCTCCTATAAAGAGAGTAACTGTTGCGACATAAGTGATCGCGCAAAGGCGGCATAGTGCGCCCAAAACAAAAAGGGAATATAAAAGTAGAAAGATATCAAATGCGAGGGCCGCCGCCGCTCCCCACCACAAAAGCTGAACCGCTTTTTCATGCGGGGTAAAAGCCACAAACGCCGCGAGAGCTAAGACGCCGCCGTAAAACAGGTAGCCGTAGAGCGCAAGCGGTAGTCCGAAAATCTTTCCGATAGCAGAGTCTTTCGCTTTGTCGCAGCCGCTCGTATCGTTCACGTTGCAGACAGTCGAACCCAGTTGGGTCTTTGCGCCGTTGTGCTCATAGATGAGTGCGCCTGAAAAAACGAGGCCTAAGAGGCTGCCTACGAAAAGAAGGACGAGGGGGAGTGCGAGCTTTTTAGTTTCCATAAATTTCCAAAAGGTGTGCTTAGTAGATGCTTTTACTTTGCACAAGCGGACAAGCAAATTATGCGCATCTTGAGTTCTAAGCCTAAACTCCTGACCCCGTCCCCTATCTCCCTTACATAACCATTTTCACTCGCCATTCTCACTCCCTGTGCCAAATTGACGTGTGGATAACGCGCACCCACACGCCAATTTTGCCGCTTCGGTTTTCAAGAATATCGACGATGCACGCGACGTCCTCAGTCCCCTCTTGCCCACCGAAGTGCGCGACGCGATCGACTGGCAATCACTCTCGGTTGTCGACGCCTCTTTCGTCGATGAGAAACTTAAAGACTACCACAGCGATTTGCTTTTCAAAGCACAAGACACATCGGGTGAGCAGATGGACAATTATATTTTGCTCGAACACAAGTCACATCCCGATTTGGGAATCTTGAAACAGTTACTCGCGTATCAAAAAGAAGTGTATGCTCGGCAGGAGAAGTACGCCCCTGTATTGCCCGTCGTCTTTTACCACGGCAAGGAGCGTTGGAACGCGCGCACAGAATTTGCAAAAGATGCGCCGCATGCCTTGTCGTACTACGCGCTCAACTTCCGTTACGTTCTAATCAGCCTACGCGACACGGATTTAGAAAATCTGAAATTCTCGTTGACGGCCACAGCAATCGTACATATCTTCAAGGAGATTTGGGATATTGCGGACTTAAACAAACTGCGTGCGTATTTTGCGCTCATTGCGGTGCTGTTTTCAAGAACCGGTACCGAAGATATTTTGAAGCGTATCTTGATGTACATTTACCGAGTCCACGATATCCAGCCGGTGACAGTTAAAGAAATTATCGAAGTTGCAACGACACGAGAAGGAGGAATCGCTATGAGCACAGCAGAATTACTCGAGAAACAAGGTATCGAGAAGGGTAGAGAAGAAGGTAGGGAAGAAGGCCGACAAGAAGGCATTAAGAAAGGCTTGAGGCGTGCAGTCATCAACCTACGCTCGAAAGGTTTTCCAGCCCAAGAAGTCGCGGAAATCACAGGGCTGACGCTCGACCAAATCCAGCAGATTGAAGACGAGTACGAGTAAGGTTGTGACTGTCGAGCCCGGGTAAATAGGTGACAGCTTAGCTGGTTTCGCCAGCGACCACCAGCACAAAAATCTAACGAAGTGCGTGAAATTGAGTTTATTAGGTGCCTCTATTTTTTTATTTGACGCCGGCGAAAGTACCGATGGATTTGCTGTCCTATGAAATATTTCCTCGCCGCTTTTTTAACCGGTTTTTTGTTCTCGCTCGTCGCGCAAAATAGCGAGTCTACCCCGTCTGCGAAAACAGATACAGCCACAAAGAAAGATGCTGCAGCTAAAACACAGAACGTCGCAATGCCATCCGACGAGATGGGAGTTTACCGTTCTATTCTCAGCCGCAGTGTGGCGACAAGGCAAGACCTCTATAACCTCGTCAGTATGCAGCGCGGCGAGTTTGATAAATCCACAAACGACGCGGCGCGCAACAAAGCTCTTCAAGAGAAAGGCGTGACTATCAAAGAGGACACTAACGAACCGGCGACACGCGGAGAAGTTGCGAAAGCGCTCTTGCAAACGTTTGATTTAGAAGAGGGTGTGCTTTATCGGCTGACAGGATGGGAGTTCTACGCTCTGCGCGATATTCAAAACGAAAATCTGATGCAGAATAAGTTTTCGTTTCACCAAGTGCTGTCGGGCGAACAACTCATCGGGGTGTTGAATGCTGCGGCAGAGGCGGACGAAAAGAAAAGAAGCTACGGAAAGGCACAGGTGGAATAATAATAGGGCGAAAAATATTTTCAAAAAGGGGGAGTTATGAAACAGTTAGGAAAAATTTTAGGCGCGGCGGTATCGTTCTTATTTGTCGCTGGTTTCGGCCTTTATGCAAAGGACGTCGCTGTCTTTACGCGTGTCGTCGGTAAGGTTCAAGCGAAAGTCGGTTCGCAGTGGGTACAGGCGAAGCCTGGACTCAAGATTGCAGAAAAATCCGAAGTACAGACTTCGCTTAAAGGGCATGCGACGTTACAGCTCGTGAATGGAACTTCTCTTCAACTCGCACCCGGCAGCGTGTTGAGCATCGACCGTTTGGTCTCGGGCAACTACGGCACCGCCACCGACGCGAACCTGCGTTTAGGAAAGGTTACGGCGATGGTCGAAAAGCCTAACGCCGTCGGTCAACGGAACTACTTCCGCGTGAAAACACCGACTGTTGTCGCTGCGGTGCGCGGTTCGATTCAAGAAGTAGGGTACACGCCAGAAATGGGAACGACCGTGCGTATGCTCGAGCATGCGTCGGATGTTGTAAACAGGAACGGATTTGCGTTAGTCGTACCGCAAGGCGGCTCTGGCAAAGTGGCGGGAATGCAAGTTGTAACGCCCGAGATGGCGGCGCAGATGGGAAATACTGTCGTCTTGGGGAATGGCTCGATGTCCGCCGCAGAGCAAGAGTTTCTCTTGAACGCAAGCGATTTTACGTTTGCAAGCTCGGCGGGCGATTTGGCAGATTTCTATAATTTTTTCGATTCTCTTTTCGATGATTTGTACAACCAAGGACTCACAAGGATAGACTTTGAAAAACTCTAAACCTATTTTTGGCCGAGCGCGCCTTGTTGGGTTCGGCCTTTTCTTCTTCCTTACTTCATTTGCTCTTTCAGCGCAAGAAGCGGCGCAGATTACGAAAGGAGAACTTGTGCCGTTGGAAGACTTGAAGCCTCTGGAGACAAGTTCCAACGTACTCAACACGCATGGCTTCAATGGAGGACTCTCTACTGTTACGTCCGGCTACTACGACAGCTCGCTCAAGCAAATGCTCTTCATGGGGTTCTACCGTCCGTACGCGACGTATCTCTTAAACGAAAACCATCTCTTCACGCTACGCGGTAAATGGTCGTGGACGCAGTTCACAAAAGATATTGCGACGGGTAGTGGCAACACAACGGTAAAAAAAGAAAGTCTGAATCGCTCCGTCGGCTCTGTCGAAGTCGTGAGCGCAGAGCTCAATTTTGACCGAACAAAAATAACCGCCGGCCGCGCATTCTACAAGATTGGTCGAGGACTCATCTTTGCCAATTTTGCAGACGGTGCGCAAATTGTGCGGCAATACCGTTGGGGCCAAACCAAACTCTTGGGCCTTTACTCGGGCGAGTATGGCAAAGATCTTTGCGCCTTGAGCGTTGCGGGCTGTGGCGCGGTAAATCCATACGACGTTGTTCCGGGGCGTTCTTTCGACGCGCAACTTGTCAACGCTGGAAAACGGTTTTTCGGTGGCCTGGGTGTGAGCTCCGCGCCGCTCTGGGGGAATAGCATTTCCGGAAACTTTCTTTATTCAAAAGATTTTAACACTGCAATGAATACGAAAGGTTTGCAGTTCACGTACGACACTTGGTATGCGTCTCTCGCCGCGCAGGGTTTCATTTTGAGCCCTGAATGGATTTACCGAATCGAATACGTCTACCAAGGCGGTACGACAATCGACGATTCAACGCAGAATTCGACCGCGCAAATTCACGCGCATGCGCTGCAGGCGGATGTGACGTACACTGTTCCTCTCTGGAAGGAAACGTATAGACCTGCGGTAATTGCGCAATACGCTTTCGGCAGCGGCGATAGCGACCGCTCAAACGGCACGAACGCAGCCCAGGTGAATACGAAAGGCAGCGACACGGGATTTTATCACTTTGGAACTTTTTCTGGCGGCTTGGGCCTCATGCCTCGCTTGCAGAATTTGCACGTTGCGCGCTTGGGTGTAATGGGTCGTCCGTTGGGTAATTTCTACGCGTTCCGTAATTTTGTCGCATCGCTCAAATATACGCTCTACCGCAAAGCGGTTGCCGATGCGCCGACTTCCGATTTGAAAGCGACGGAGAAGAACGCAGACGTTGGCCACGGTTTCGACGCAACGCTCGTGTACGATTTCAGATCCGACGTTAAATTCTTTTACGGCTTCGGGTTGTTCAAGCGAGGGCAAGCGTATAAGAGCGCAGACAGGAGTCTCGTCCAAGTCCATCTCATCAGCGTGACGCTCAACTTCTAACGCTGTTTCAAATAGAGCATCTGCGGGTGCTCTAAAAAATACTGATATGTCTGTAAGTGCGCGCGCGTATAATTTTGCATTGTACGTACACCGGCATACGAATTAAAATAGTCTTTCATGTCGCGATTGCGGTATTTATAGAGCTTTGCCGTTTTATCTTTTTTTTCGATGAGGAGCCATTCGTTGTCGATGGTTCCGAATTTATCGTCACCGTTGAAAAAAATGTAAGGCCGCTTTTCTCTCAAGAGATCGATGCCCATTGTGTTGTTCGTGTACGGTAAATTGAGCAATCCCATAATTGTCGGAAAGACGTCGATTTGCCCGCCGATTTGCGAAAAGACTTTTGGTCCGAGCTTGCCGTCGCCTTGAAAAAAAATGAGCGGCGAATGGACATACGTCAGAGGAATTTCATAATCGGCATGGACCAAACCGCCATGGTCGGCGATAAACACAAAGAGAGTGTTTTTGCTCCACGCCTCTTTTTGCGCAAGGTCCAGAAATTTCCGAATCGACCAATCGGCGTATTGCACAATTTGGTCTTTGATGTCTTTTGCGCTCGGATGAAAATAGTCGGGAATGAAGTAGGGCCCGTGGTCTGCCGCCGTCAAGAAGACCGCCAGGAACGGTTTCTTCTCGCGTACGCGTTTTGTGAGGTGAGGAATTGCAAACTCAAAAAGATAGTCGTCGCTCACGCCCAGCGTCGTATGGATTTTTTCAGAAGGATAATCTGCTTTTGTGAAAATATGCTCGAAGCCGTTGGCCCGCAAGAACCCTTCGATGTTGTCGAATTGACCGTCGTGCGTCGTGAAGTACGACGTGCTATACCCCGACTCTTTGAGCGTTCCGCCTATCCCGTTGTAGCGTCTTATTGTCGACTCTTTCATGGGGTGCTGCCTGAAAAGCGCGGGGAAAGAAAAGAGCGTACTAAAGACTCCGTTAAAGGTATGCGTTCCGGCGGTGTAAATATTCTCGAAGTAGAGCGAACGCTCGGCCAAAGAGTCTAAGAACGGTGTCAGGTTCTTGGTGTTTCCGTGCCTGCGCATCTTGCCGGCGCTCATGCTTTCCATGAGGACAAGAACGACGTTCTTACGATTTTCTTTTCCTCGCGCGGGGACCGTTCGTGCGATGGGGTATCCAGCGATGGGATGAGTAATCCCAAGGCTCTCTTGCACAATTTCGAGGGCCTTCTTAGGTGGCATGAGCGAAACCTGTTCGTTCTTTTCCTTGCGTTTGTCGAGGACGCTGCGCAGAAAAGTGAAACTCGGGTTAAGCCCCAGTTGGTTGAGAAAGGCGTTTTCTGAAAAATACGCAGTGCCTATCCGTATAGGAGATTTTTCCTCGAAACGCCCGCGAATCCCGATAAAAAGGAGCAGGAAAAAGCTCAGCAACATCGCCGCTTTGACGGCATACTTTTTCGGCGGCACGGGGATGGTTCGCACCTTGCGGAAGTTTTTTCGGTGGAGAAAGAAAAAGAGAGTAACTATTGCAAGAAAGAGAACGAAATAGAGCGCGTACCGCCATTCTTGGAAAATCATCGATAGAACAAAGAGCGGACTGTCGGCCCATTCAAGCGCCGTGACGTTCAAGCGCATAAAAAATTGGTTAAAGAATGGAATGTCCGCAGCAGAGCCCCAGAAGAGAATAATTGCTCCTACAAAAACAAACCAGAACGCGAAGGAGATAAGCCACCTACCCATCCGTTCGGTGAGAAAATCTCGTAGAGCCATCGAGAGAAACGGCAACACAAGAACGTAGCAAGCGACAACGGTATCGAACCGCCACCCCATAAAAAATGCGTAAAGCGTCTCGGACACCTCGAGGCCAGCGAGTCTTTGGGGAACGCTTATGAAGAGGAGGAGTCGAAACGCCGTCAAGATTGTAAGGAGGAGCGCGTACGAACGGAGAGCGAATTGTACGGAGGGAAGTCGAAGTGCCGCGATGCAATTATTCATGGCGTATTATTTTTTGAACGCATGACGCGCTCTGGAAAACCATACCCGAAGTATTTGAAATTGGTTTCGGAAACGAGGAGTACGACAGCGTCGCGGCCTTCGAGCAAGGGCCACAAGTTTTTGTCGTCGAGCTTTGTTTCGTAACTCGTGCCGCTTACCGGAAAGGCGACTTTGTCGTAGTACCAAAACTCAGAGCGAGGGTCGAAAAAATTCCTAAGCGCTTCAGAGTACACCATGCCATAGAGAAAACTATCGGCCACGAAGACAACATTCGCCTTTTCCAGTTTAGTTTTTTCGACGACGACATTAGGCGTTGCATACTCCGACCAAGGTAGGCTCCACAGAAGGTTGAGCGCGTTGAAAATATCGCTGTCGTAAGGAAATTTGGGCAAATGCGTTTCGTGCTCAATGGCGACTCTGCCGCCCTCTGCGCGCTTCCCCGTCAAGTTTGCGACGCTTTCTTGCAATTCGAGCGCGGCTCTTGCCGCAGCAAAAACGCTCCAGTGCGTTCCGTACTTGGGGTACACGAGGTGCGCGTTTTTCGTGGGGAGCTTTACCGTAAAATCTAATAAGTCGAGCGTAGGTACTTGCGCTTTCTTAAGCGCCGTCAAAAAGGCTGAGTAGTTATTCGTGGGGCGTTTTGTTTTTTTGTAACGTTCGGGTAAAAATTGCGGATAGTACGATGCTTTGCCGGGAGCCAACGCAACCAAGAGTCGAATTTTTTTCGCTTCAAGAATTTTCTTTGCCTTTGTAATGTGATGAACAATCTCCTCGATTTTTTTTTCGCCCAAAAAATCCGTTCCCGCCCAAGCGTCTGCATGGTCGTATTCGTAGAGATATCCCTTTTGACCGATAATCGTTTTTTGTGAATGGATTTTTCCCCAGAGCGAATAGTGCGCTTGATTGCGAAAACGAATCAAAAATCCTTTGAGCCCCGATTTCAACCGCAACACATCTTCTGCTTTTTTCTGAAAGCTCCCGTTGAGAATGTTGGCGACCGTCGGTTTTGGAACGCTCGGAGTTTCCCAAGACCCGGAAAGCGGCCACACCTCGAGACCGGTCGGCAAAGCAACGAGAGTAAAAACTAAGGGCAGCGAAACGAGAGCGAGGAAAAAAACGAGACACTTACGGTTAAAGTTTTCCATTTTCAAAACCTAAAGTAAATAAAGGGACTAAAATCCGCGCCCAAAACTTCGCCCAGCACGAGTAAGTATACTATAAAAAGCGCCGCCGTCAAAACGAAAGCTCTTATGCGGCTTTGCGGCAGGTGAAAGGGGTCGGTGAAGAAGTGGCGCACCTTTGCAAAGACGGGCGAGAAGACCAAGAAAAGACAGAGCACGAAGATCGAGAGAGTCTGCGCATCGAGCGGGGTTTTGTAGCTCGTCCACCGCGACGGAAAGAGCATCGCGTTGTAAAAAGTTTGCGTTGTTGCGAAAGAGTCCGCGCGAAAAAGTACCCATCCAAAAACAACGACGGCAAAGTTGATGAGTACACGAAACACATTCTTCTTCTCGCGAATTGTCGGGATTCCCGTGATGCGCGAAAATAACCGTTCCGCCGCAATAAAGAAGCCGTGGTATGCACCCCAGAGCACAAAATTCCACGAGGCGCCGTGCCACAGCCCCGAGAAGAAAAACACAACCCACAAGTTGAAATACGTGCGCCACGCTTTGCCTCGGTTACCGCCCAATGGGATATAAAGATAATCGCGCATCCAATTGCTAAGCGTGATATGCCAGCGCCGCCAAAATTCCGTGATGTTCGACGCAATATAAGGCATGTCGAAGTTTTCCGGGAACTTGAACCCCATCATACGGCCCAAACCGCACGCCATATCGGAGTATCCCGAAAAGTCGAAATAGATTTGGAACGTATACGCCAAGGCGCCCGCCCATGCTTCGAGGAATGCAATTTCGGTATGCGGTAGCGCGAAGATTTTGTCGGCCTCGCGCCCCAAGACGTCTGCCAAAAGAACTTTTTTGGAGAGACCGATGACGAAGCGGAAGAGCCCTGCGAGGCGGTTGTCGATGGTCTCAGAACTTCTTCTGTCTAAAATCTGCGAGGCGATTTCATTGAACCGTATAATAGGACCTGCGACGAGCTGCGGAAAGAGAAGGATGTAGAGAAGTAAATCCGACAATTTTTTGAGCGCAACTGCTTTACGAAAATAAACATCGAGGACGTAGCTAACTTTGTGGAATGTGAAAAACGAAATCCCCAAAGGGAGTATAATTTTCGGCAAAGCGGAATTGCTGCCCGTCACCCAGTTGAAATTCGCAACGAAGAAATCGGCGTACTTGAAATACGCCAGGAGTCCAAAGTTCAAGACGACGGAGAGTAGAACGAGCGCTTTACGACGAAAGCCTTCCGAAGGCTCCATCGCGCGCGTGAGAAAAAAATCGAAAACCGTCGATGCAAACAATATGAGCGCAAAGTCGGCGCCCCCCCACGTATAAAAAAGAACGCTGGCAACAAGGGCTACGGCGTTGCGCCAACGGTGCGGGACAACGTAGTAAAGAAGAAAAAAGACCGGCAAAAAATAGACGAGAAAGAGGGCGCTACTAAACACCATACGCGGCGGCTATACTTTGGGCTTTTCACGCGGCGTACACCTTCAAAAAAAAGGGGATGCTCTAAAGAACATCCCCCAAGGGCGCATCGAGCGCAGAGATTACTTGCCTTTTCTTTTCAAGTATTTCCAATAAGGCGTTGCCTTATTTTCCATGCTCTAATAGAGAAACGACCAGCCGAGCAGAGAAATTGGTGTGAGCCAACATCGCCGTACCACTCTGTAACTGCACTTGATTGCGCGTGAACTCCAGCAGTTCCTCGGCCATGTCTGTGTCACGGATGCGGCTTTCTGCCGCGACCATGTTCTCATAGCCGGTGCGGAGCGCGTCTACCGTCGTCTCGATGCGATTGTAGTACGCCCCTAAATCCGCCCGTTGCCTGTTCAACTTGTCCAAGGCGTTGTCTACCGTGCCAATCATTTCGTTGGCTTGGTACACAGTCGCCAAAGGTTTTTTCGCCGCGTTTATTCCCGGGCCTTCGTAAAAACCAAACGCACGCCCGTTCATCGTCTTAATGAACGCTTGGATGCGCTGGTCTTTGTTCGGGCCGACATGAAAGAAAATCGAGCCGAGCTTCGAGCCTCGAGCAAACTTGCCCGTCAACAGTTTCATCCGGTTGAATTCGGCGGATGTCCCAATGCGGTCGATTTCGTCGACCAGTTGAGAAATTTCCACCTGAATTTGCTGGCGGTCGGAAGCGGAATAAATCCCGTTCGCCGCCTGCACCGAAAGCTCTCGAATGCGCTGCAGAATGTCATTGACTTGCCCCATGCTGCCTTCCGCAGTTTGGATGAACGAAAGCCCGTTCATCGCGTTGCGCTCGGCCTGGCGTAAGCCCCGAATCTGTGTCCGCATTTTTTCTGACACGGCAAGGTTTGTCGCGTCGTCGCCCGCGCGGTTAATGCGCTCGCCGGTGGACAGCTTCTCTATCGATTTCTCGTAGCGGCTGTACACCTTGTGCAATTGCCGGTTAACCTGCATTGCGGGTAGATTGTGATTGATCTGCATCTTCTCCCTCCTTGGAAAATTTGGGTTCCACTCCGTGGAGGCCAAAGGGGCTGCGCCCCTTTGGAAACCCCAAAGAATAAAATCCCACCCAGTTGAGCCATCAGTGGCCCTTGGCTACGGCGGCACCAGGGCCGCTGATTGGGGGGATTTTGTAATAGTTATTACAAAATCCCGCAGAGTGGAGAAGAATTGGAGTTCTCTATATCAAACGGCGGCTAGCTGAGGATTTCCATAGCTAAAG
>CAUJII010000031.1 GCA_963205035.1 Spirochaetota bacterium | reverse complement strand
TTCAAACTCGGAGCCAAGTTCGCCAAAAATAAACCAACGTAAGCCATGAACGCGGATAGCGTGCTGGCGTTCTTGCGCAACAAGGCTCAAGCATCGAAGCGCTGGGTCGTGAGCTTTTCGGGCGGTGCCGATAGTCTTTTGTTGCTCACTCTCTGCGCCGAAGTTGTGCGCGAGAGCCCCCATCTGACTCTCACCGCGTGGTATCTCAACCACTACGGCACTCCAATAGAGGATGCGCGCTCGGCTGTTTTCGATTGGGTCACTGCAACTCTGACGCCGCTCTTAGGCGAGCGCTTTGTTTTTTTGAAAGAGAGCGCGCCGATTGATGAGATTGCCAAACGCCTGGGCTATTCGTGGGAACATACCGCGTCTCTTGTCCGGCGCAAAAGACTCGCGAGCCTCAAGAGCGCATTGCCGCACTGCCTCGTCTTCACCGGTCACAACTTGAGCGACTATTACGAAACACTCGCGATGCGTCGGGCGAGAAAAATTCCCGAAAGCGCATGGCCCGCTCTCACAAGAGAAGATACCACAGAACTCGTTCTGCGCCCGCTTGCACACCTCGACCGCGACACCGTGCGCCGTCTCTTGAAAGAGCGTGGGATTGACTGGTTTGAAGACTTATCGAATCAGGAGACGCGCTTTGAACGCAACCGCGTGAGGTTTCAAATAGCAGCAAACAAGATTATTCCACCGGCGGCGATTGCCAAAACAAACCAGGCGATGCCCTTTACCTGTGAAAGCGGACGCGAGCTCCGCGTCGGTCAAGAGACCTGGGCATCGCTTTCCGAAATAAGCCGCCAGAACCTCATCTACTGCGCATGGAAGAAGCTGCTCGTCGCGGGACGTTTTACTGCAAACGATTTTGAGCGAGCACGAACGCTGCCATTCAGCGCGCCGCCTCTTTTTGTCCACAGAGAAGAGAATCGAACCGATAAGTATATTGTGTTTCGACGCGGTTTGGGTGAGAAAGGAAGTGTCGTCGCTTCGGTGGATTTATCCCGTGAAAACCAAAATTATTTGCGAGGCGACAGAGTAACGCGCAGCCTCACGATTCAAAAACCGTATGGAAGAAAATCCGTCGCGAAAATTTTTAGCGAGATGCGCCTCTCTTCGCGCCAGCGTCGGTTGACTTGGGTTCTCTTGACTGAAGACAAAAAGAACGCGCTTAAGATTTATTTTCCCGAAGGTGTGGCGCCGTGAGGTTCCGTCGCATCCGCTATCCGGGAAAAACTCTCGTCGTCTCGCTCTTGCAGAAAGAGTACGCTCCCTTTACCGCATATTTTTTTAAGTTCTGGCACGAGCGCTTTGGGGAGCCTCCGTTTGCGGCAGAACTCTGTGAGAAAGACTCGCTCAGCCAACTGTTTTTTTCAAGGTTAATCATTCCCATGGAATTGCCGGCACGTTTTTTTTCACTCTGGTGGTTTCTGGTCAAGAATCGGTTTAAGACGCTCGTTGTATTGAATCCCGAACTCAAGGCTTCGCGTGCATTGCGGTGGGCTGCGTTCTTTGCACGCGTCGAAAATCGTGCAGGGTTTGCGCCGCTGCGTTCAGTAACAGGGTTCAATCTTTCTCTACCGTTTAATGGCGAGAACCACCATTACGTTCACCAACTCAAACTTTTTTTTGAATACATCACCGGTGAAAAGACTCCCTCGTGGAGTGAACCCGAATTACCAAAATCTGTCGCAGCGGCAACGCAACATCGGATCGACGAACCTTATGGGATTATTGCACTCGAGGTGAGCGACGCATTGACCCCCCACCTCACGCCTCAACTCCAAAAGCTCATCAACCTCGCCACCCGTTCGTTATCGTGCGCGTTAATTTTAAGAAGCAGCGCGGGTGCAGACCACGAGGTCAAAGCGATGGCGCGTGCGTTTAGCGAAGTGATGACCGAACGCGCGCTCGCGAAGACAGAGCTTCTCTTAAACCCAACGCCGCTCGAAATTGTCGCTGCGCTCCAAAACGCTCTCTGGGTGACGGGCGCCGACCAGGAGTTACTCAACGCCGCTGCCCTTCTTTCGGTGCCTTGCGTCGCCGTTTTCGGCCCGCTGAACGAGCGCGTGTGGCAGCCATTCTCAGTACGAACGCGGGCACTCACGGGAGACTTTTCGTGCAGGCCCTGCACCGCGTTTCCGGGAAGCCCCGTTCTTTGTACGAACCCTGTCCCTTGGGCATGCGTGAAGGGTGTGAGTGCAGAGCTTCTTTGGGCGAATTTAGTCAGTCTCAATAAACTCTTGACAGGCTCTCGCAATAAATACGTTCCTTAATTTATGCGCCGCGTTTATTATGAAATCCGCCGTATGCTGGCCGTCAATTCGATTTTTATTGACCTCCTCATCGACGCTTTTATCGCCCATCTTTATAGGCCGCGAGGATTAAGGCCGCGCTCTTTTGGGCGCCGTCTTCTCGCGGGCACTGTGCGGCGTATCTTCCGCCGTCCCAAAAATTTTGCGCGCTTTCCGGTACAGTTCCGCAAGACCCTCGAACGCTTGGGCCCGACGTATGTAAAACTCGGCCAGATTCTTTCGCTTCGAGACGACATGCTGCCCGAACGCATTACGCTCGAACTTAGAAAGCTGCAAAGCCAAGTGCCGCCCATCGAGTTCTCCGAGGCAAAGCGAGTCATCGAGCAAGAATTTAACTTACCGCTCCGACATATTTTTGCACAGTTCGAAGAAAAACCGATTGCGTCCGCTTCGCTTGCGCAGGCGCACCTCGCGCACTTGCGTAATGGCCAAAAAGTTGTCGTCAAGGTACAACGCCCCGGCATCACGCAGCTCATCAGCGACGACATCAATGTCATGCGCCGCCTTGCCGCAATCATGGAATACATCCCACGCTTGCGCGATTACCGCCCGGCACATTTTGTCGAGGAGTTTGCGAAATACACAATGCGCGAACTCGATTTTGCGCAAGAAGGCAAACACGCCGATATGTTCCGCGAAAATTTCAAAGACTGGAACGATATCATCTTCCCTGAAATTTATTGGGATTACACATCGCGGCGGGTGCTCACGATGGAATTCATCGAAGGCATCAAACCCGACGACCGCGAGAAGCTCAAAAAGAACGGCATCAACGGGGCGAGACTCGCGGCACGAGGCGCACAGGCGGTTCTCAAGATGCTCTACATCGACGGATTTTTTCACGGCGATCCGCACCCCGGCAACATGTTCGTCGTCGACAAAACTAAGTTCTGCTTCATCGACTTAGGTATGATTGGATCCTTCTCACCCGAAGTGAGAAACAACATGTTCCTCTATTATTACTTCACGGTCATCCGCGAATTCGACCACGCCACGAGCTACCTTGTGCGTCTCACCGAGCCCGGCCGCAAGGCAGACGTTCCGGGTTTTCGCGCCGAACTTGCGGAGCAAATTAAACGTTGGACGAGTGCTGCTGCGTTCAAGGAATACTCCCTCGGACGGCTCATCTTCGACACAATGAACATCGGCGCAAAACACAGACTTTATTTTCACGGCGACTTAGTGCTCTCGTCGAAGTGCATTATCACGATCGAAGCCGTCGGTGCAATTCTCGACCCCAAGATGGACCTCTCGAAAGTATCGCGCCCCATGATGGAAAAGATTTTCGCAGAACAAATGTCCTTGGCTCGGTATGGTAAATCCATCTTGCGCGCCCTACCCGACTATTTGGAATACGCGGAAAAAATTCCCGATCAGATCCTCAAGACCATCGGCATGGTCTCTTCGGGCAAATTTCAAATCGAAGTGACGACTCCGCCCGAAGGTGCGAGCCGCGAAAAGAGCAACCACTTCGGTGCCATGGGATTTATCGCACTGTGTTTCGCTGCGCTCTTTTTTATCCGCGAAGATTTATCGCCCTCGCAATGGAATTTGCCTCTGATTGGCAGCGTCTCGTCAATCGGCGTAATCGCCGCGCTCACGAGTGCTTTTTTCTTTTTGATTTCAAAACGCTCTCAGGGTGAGGAATCAACTTAGAATACGCTACCATCGAGCACCAAACGAAACATAGCGGGTCACACCATTCTCGGATTGTTGGGTTTTTGACTCAATGAAACTATGGTCATCCATCGCGATGGCAAAACTCAAGAACGCAGCCGAGACCGCCACCAAACCAAAGAAGCCACCCGAAAGAGCAATGTCTGATTTGCCCGTGTCGATTGTGCGCACGAGAGTCGCTGCTGTATAATAGCCCAACATGCTCGCCATGAAAGTAAAAGGATAAGAAAGCAAGAATATCACCTCGCCTCGGCGCAGTGCCGATTCGTTGGAGACGTTTTCAGAGGGCAGGCCATCCAACCCCAGAAATAACGGCGGCGAATAGTTAGTCGGGCCCCCCCCGGAAAGCAACGGAGCGGAGGCAAGCCCACCCCGCGAATAGCTAGTCGCGCCCGCCCCGGAAAGCAACGGGGCGGCGGCATGCCCACCCCGCGAATAGTTAGTCACGATCCCCCCTGAAAGCTGCGGGCCAGAGGCAAGCGCATCCGGCGAATAGTTAGTCGCGATCCCTCCGGAAGACAACGGAGCGGAGGCAATCCCACCCGGCGAATAGTTAGTCGCGATCCCCCCAGAAAGCAACGGAGCGGGGGCAAGCGCGCCCCGCGAATAGTTAGTCGCGCCCCCCACGGAAAGCTGCGGAGCGGTGGCAAGCCCCCCGGAGAAGAAGAGAATTGCGAGTACACGCACCGCCATGCACTGCCATTTCTTCAAGATATGCACAGAGCGGCAATCAAGGTTCAAAGAGATCCCCCGTTTTGTGTTTTTTCAATCCCAAATGCGTATAGGCTTCTTGTGTAAGCATACGCCCGCGCGGTGTCCTCTTTATAAATGCGCGCCTGACGAGATACGGTTCGACAAAATCTTCGAGAGTGGTGATGTCTTCTGCCAAAAGTGCCGAAAGGGGTTTTAATCCCACAGGGCCGCCGTCGTAATGCTTCGCAATGTTCTGCAAGAAAAGTCTGTCGAGTTTTGTCATTCCCTCGCCGTCGATGTGCATGCGTTCAAAAGCATTGAGCGCAGCGGCGGCGTGGATTGGCTCGTGAAGATTGTTACTTTCAGAGAGGGCGTAATCCCAAACACGGCGCAAGAGGTGAAGGGCCACACGCGGCGTACTACGCGCCCTTTTGCTAATTTCTTGAAGCGCGATTTTTTCATGTTCGATTTTCCAAATCCCTGCCGCGCGCTCTAAGATCAAAATCAAATCGTCTTCGCTATAAAATTCTAAATGGAATCGAATTCCGAATCTGTCGCGCAACGGTGCAGTCAAATCGCCGGGGCGAGTCGTCGCGCCGATAAGTGTAAAGGGCGGCAACGTAATCTGGATCGAATTCGCAACCATGCCATCACCCACGGCGATGTCGAGCATCCTGTCTTCCATCGCGCCGTAGAGCAGCTCTTCGGCAGGCGCCGGAAGGCGGTGGATTTCATCGACAAATAGCACATCGTGTGCTTGAAGGCTGCTTAAAATTTTTGCCAGGTCCCCCGGCCGTTTGATGTTTGGAGCCGTTACTTGAGAAAATCCCGCGTGCGAATCGTTTGCAATAATGCGCGCAAGGCTTGTCTTGCCGAGGCCAGGAGGTCCAGAAAGCAAAACATGGTCGAGTGGTTCCTTTCGCAAGAGCGCCGCTTTAAGGTACGCTTGGAGTGCATCGACTGTGTCCTTTTGACCGACAAACGCTGAGAGCGTTTGTGGCCTGACTTGTAATTCAATTTCTGTACGTTCGAGATTTGCGTAAGAATGTTTCGTCTTATTTTCTTTTGAAGATGCCATCAGTTTCGTTCGAGAATTACGCACGCGTTGGAATAATCCCGTGCATGCGAGATACTAAAGAAAATGGTTGTCGCTTTTGTCTGTTCAAACATCCGGGCGAGCTTACCTGTGACGTGGATATCTTTTTTTCCCTCGCTCCCCTTGAGGCCAACATCGCGGTAAGAAATCGTAAGGTCGCGCGGCATGCCCAGCGCTTTGATGAATGCCTCTTTCACGGCAAAGCGTGCTGCTAGGTGAGGGATGGGATCTTGCTTTGCCAAACAGTAAGCGATTTCGTCTTCGTTAAAAACGCGACGCAAAAAACGCTCGTTAAATTTGTCGAGCATTTCCGAGATGCGATCGTTTTCGCAAATATCGATACCTAAACCGACAACCATTTAGACCACCGACTTCAGGTATTCGTAGAAGCGACTTGCTTCGCCGCGAAATTTCCCTTGCACAAGTTCCATTTTGCCGCCGCCTGTAACAGAGAATTCTTTCGGTACTTCTTTCAAAATTGTATTGAGGGCCAGATTATTTTCTTTTGCATAAGCATCTGTGGTTGCGAACACAAACACACCTTCGCCCCCGCCTTGAGTTTCCACAAAAAGCGCGAAGATGCACGACCCATCCTTTTCGCGCGCGCTGTCGCCAAGAACTTTCAAGTCGTTAATTGTTCCTTCTTTAAGAACAAGGTGTGCAAGGTTTATGCCTCGCTCCGATTGTTCTTTAGAAGACATGATCTCATGTAAGAGTTCGTCTTTGTTCTGGAGTTTCATTTCCTGAGCACTCTTCGTTTTTTTCTTTTTGCCTTCGCGAATTTTATCGTGGACTTTTTCCGAAAGCGCGGATATTTTCTGCCAAAGTATACCCACGGTCTGCGGCGTTATTTTTTCTTGCCGCAGAAGTTGAACATCGCTCTTGAAGAGATTTCTCGTTGTTTCTTCTATATCCCTCTCTTCGTCCAAAATGGAGTACAGATTTTCGAGCGTCCTTTCGATTTGGTTACGCGCTGCGGCACCTGCAAATGCCTCGATCCGCCGGTTTCCAGCGCCCGGGCTCGACTCTTTCTGAAGAAGGAACACTCCAATGTCGCCTGTATTAGCGACGTGCGTTCCTCCGCAAAATTCTTTGGAGAAATCGCTCATCTCGACAACGCGAACACGGTCTCCATATTTCTCGCCGAACGTCATGACTGCACCGCGCTTCTCGGCTTCTTCTTTAGCCAACTCCACCGTTTCGACTTTCCAATTCGCGAGAACTGCATCATTCACTTTCTTCTCGACCGACACCAATTCATCTTTGGTCATCGCTTTTGGGTGCGAGAAGTCGAAGCGCAAGTAATCGGGGTGAACAAGCGAACCCCGCTGCGTCACATGATTCCCCAAAACAGAACGCAATGCCGCGTTCAAGAGATGCGTCGCGCTATGGTGGCGCGTTAACGCCGCGCGTCTTTCGCTATCGACAATGAGCGAAACGGCATCGCCTTCTGAGATTTCTCCCTCGACATCCGCTAAGAGGTGCACGAACTGATCCTTTTGCTTGCGGCAATCGACGACACGAGCACTTCCCCTTGCGGAGCGTATTGAACCCGTGTCACCCATCTGGCCGCCCGACTCGGCATAAAATGGAGTTTTGTCTGTGACCAAGAACAAGAGCGTATCTTTCGGCATATTTTCCGCGACGCTCTTCACCCGCTCTTCGCCACGGATGAGCGACACAACACGCGCTTCGTCTTCTGTCGCCGTGTAGCCTGTGAATTCTGTCTTCTGTTGAGTATCAAGAGGCAAATCGAGAGCCCCTTTCCATGCCGCACGCCCTCTCTCGCGTTGTCTCTCCATCTCGGCTTTGAAGCCCACAACGTCGATTGCGAGGTTCTCTGCTTCGGCAATCTCAAGCGTCATCTCTAAAGGAAATCCAAACGTATCATAAAGTTGAAACACATCTTTGCCTGAGACGACCGCTAACTTTTTCTCCTTCGCTGCAGCCAAGAGCGAAGCCAAACGTTCGGCCCCCGAATCGAGCGTATGCAGAAATCGCTTCTCTTCTTGAGCGATGTAGTCCTGAATGAACGGCATATTCTTTTTGAGCTCAGGATAAAAATCGCCGTAGATATCAAGAACGGTGTCACAGAGTTTATGGAGCTTCGCCTCGCGCTCCGAAAGCCTGCGCCCGAAAAGCATTGCGCGCCGCAAGACGCGCCGAAGCACATAGCCCCGCGATTCATTAGACGGATAAATGCCGTCTGACATAGCAAAACAGAGCGTGCGGATATGGTCCGTGACGACACGCAGTGGGATCGTGTTCTCGCCTTCATACTGGACGCCAAAATTTTTTGCGGCAGCGTCTCTTAGCCGTGCGAGTTCGTCTGTATCGAACACAGAGTCGACACCCTGAACCAGTGTCGCGAGTCTTTCTAAGCCCGCCCCCGTATCGATGCCCGTCTGTGCAAGGGGTAGGTATTCGCCTTTTTGAAAATCAAACTGGTTAAAGACCAAATTCCAAAATTCCATGAACCTATCGCCAGAGCCACCCGGTGCGCGGTTATTCTCGTCGGTACCAAATTCTTCACCCCGGTCTAAATAGAGTTCGCTACAGGGTCCGCATGCCCCACTCTCGCCAGCAGGGCCCCAGAAATTGTCTGCGCGTCCTAAGCGAACGATTCTGTCGGCGCTCACCCCGATATGTTTATTCCAAAGTTCAAACGCTTCGTCGTCGTTTTCAAAAATACTGATCCAGATTTTTTCTTTTGGAAAAGGTAAGAATTGGGTGGAGTACTCCCACGCAAACTCTATGGCCTCTTTCTTGAAATAATCCCCGAAGCTAAAATTACCGAGCATCTCGAAAAAAGAAAGGTGGCGTTTTGTTCGTCCCACCGACTCAAGGTCGGTTGTGCGTAAACACTTTTGCACACTCGCAACGCGGGAGGATGGCGGTTTTCGCGTCGCCGCAAAAAAATCTTTGAACGGCACCATACCCGCCGTCGTAAAAAGGAGAGTTGGGTCTCCCGCCGGCAAAAGCGATGCGCTGGGCAGGCGCAGATGCTGCTTCGATTCAAAAAACTCTAAAAAGGACTTGCGGATATCTGCAATAGTCTGAACGGGCATAGAACTCCTAATCTATTTGAACGGTTGGAACACCCCACTATAACGGTAACTGGAACGCGCTGACAATCGCAAATCCTATAAAAAAAGCCCCGCTCTACGGGGCCTTTTGAAGCGAACGCAACTCTGAGAGCTCCGCGCTTATTTTTTTTCTTTTGCTTTCTTTTCTTTTGTAGGTGCAGATTTAACTGCCGCGCTCTTGCCTTTCTTTTTTGAACGCGCTGCGCGGACTGCCTTGCGGTCGTCTTTAAGTTGTGCTAATTCTTTGCGTTCGACGAGTTGTAAGACCGCCATCTCGGACGCATCAGAAATACGCTGACCAACGCGAACGATGCGCGTGTAACCACCGGGGCGCGTCGTGAACCGAGGAGCGATGTCGTTGAAGAGCTTGTGCAAGATTTCTTTGTCGCCAATAATCTTGCCCGCCTCACGCAGATTATGAACTTTCTGCGCTTGTGTCAGAGAATCCTTTTGGTTTTCACGCGCACGCGTGATGAGCTTCTCAGCGATT
>CAUJII010000030.1 GCA_963205035.1 Spirochaetota bacterium | reverse complement strand
ATTCTCTCTCCCATTGTTCTCATCTTTTTTCTCCTTAACCTTTTTATCAAATTGTATTCTATCGATATTTCACCAGCACTCCGTGCTCCCCTCTCCACACGTGGAGAGCCGTTGGCTTGCCATAGGCAAGGGGGGAGGGTGAGGTTCACGGTCCGCCCTTCGACAAGCTGGTTGGTGAGCTTGTCGAACCATCACGGCCCGGACGACACACAACGAACATAATAGCTAACTGTCTTATTGGTGTAGCTGCTGTTGCCATTGTAGAAGTTGACGAACCACGCGCCTGTCGTAGTGGCAACATACGTAGAAGACGACCAACAATTGTAGGCAACCGGAAAATACGTTGCGTTGATGGCAGGGTTATACTTACCATAATCGACAATCGTTTCAAGCTCTGCTTTAGTCGGCAATCGCCATGTTTTGATGCCCGCATAGCCCGCACCACTGTTGGCACTATTAAGAGCCGCGCATTGGTTCACGGCATTGTTCCACGGCATCGTCGAGTTAGAGCCTGTAGTGCAAGTCGCCCCCGATAGCCCCTCGCTACACGTTTTCCAGACCAACCCCGTCGTGTTGTCTTTGGTCGTGTAGTCGCTTGTGTACGCCGCGTGCTGGGTTGGGCCTGTATAGCTGCGCGGGTTGGGTGTATCCGCAAAATATCCATCTTGACGCGGCCAATTGCCGCTATCAGAGCAAACCGCAGCGTTACCCATATCATCGTAGCACGCCGTCTGCCCGGTGTCGGGTACGGCGAAGGTTGGTTCGGGTGCCGTCGTCGTAAAGCTTTGCTGTATATTTGTTGCAATCGGGTTGCCCGCCACATCTTGTAGGCCGCTCACGGCCAGTGTGTACTGAATCTGCGATTGCTCGGGAAACCAGTACCAACTGATGTTGATTGTGAGCGTGTCGTTTGCGTAGGTCGTCGTGCCCCACGTAAACGTTGTGCCGGTGTTGGGTGTGACTACCCAAGTGCCTGTCGCCGACTCCACCTCTGTCGTGAGCGTGGGTGTTGTCGTCTGCATGCTCTCTGAAAACACGAGCACAATTTTTGCCGTGCAAGGGGTGCCGCTGCACGGTGCCACACCGGTGGCACCATCTGATGGTGTCGAAGAGAGCAAGGTGGGTGCCGTGCTGTCGAGAACCGGCGTCGCCGTCGCCTGTGCACCGCTCGCATAGTTGCCCGCCGTGTCGTACGCAAACGCCTTGTAAAAGTACTGCGTCCCGTTCGTGAGCCCCGTGTCGGTTTTTGCCGTGCCCGTGCCGGTGTAGACTTCGGTGCCGTCGTCTTTGTTCGCCGGGTAGCTGCCGGTTTTGCGCAGAATCTTGACGCCAGCAAAATCGCCGTCGCCGGGGTTTATCCAAGAAAGAGACGCGGTGCCGTCGCCCGGCGTCGCGGTGAACGATGTCACGTTGCCGGGCGGCGTGGTGTCGCCGGGCGGCGGCGGTGTGATTGTGTACGCCGCATCGGTGACGGCACTCTCATTCCCCTTCGCATCCCTCACAACATAGCGCACGGTCGATGTCGCCGCCACCGTAAAAGAAACTGCGTAACCGGTGACCACCGTGCCGTGGGCAGGCGGCCCGAACGCGGGCAGAGAGCCGTCGGTCGTGTAGGCGATCGCATTGCACGCGACATTGTCGGTGCAGGCGAGCGTGATCGTCTGCGCCCCGGCATAGCTGCCGCCCACCGGGGTGGCATTTGCGGTAGGGGGTGTCGTGTCTGCCTTCACATCGTCGAAAATCGTTTGCGAGCTGCCGCTGGGGCTCGGCGTGTCGAACCCCGTCGCAGCACCCGACGCATCGGTTGTCACCTTCACGTCGCTGTTGTCGGTGCGCGTCGTCTTGATCGTCGTCGTGCTGTCAAAATTCGCAATCAGATAATAATCGATTCGCCCGTCGCCGTCGACGTCGAGCCCCATCACGCGGTCGCCGCCGATCGAGATATAAAGAATATCGGGTATGCCATCGCCGTTGATGTCGAGCCCGTCGGCAACGCCGTCACCGTTCACATCGACCACCGTCGCGGGCAGTGTGCCGCCGCCTACCGTGGGGAGCGAAATCGTTGAACCCGACACGAATGCCTCGGGCTTCTTGTCGTCGAAGACGCCGGAGAATCCTTTGCATCCGATAAAGATGCATATTATCGCAACGGTAGAGACGCGGTTAACCGCGTCTCTACATATTTTACGAAATATTTTCATAATCTGTACCCTACCCCTAATTGAATTGAAATTATCGGCAGCGGCGTTTGGCTCTCTGCCAAATAATCCATGCGCAAAGACAACGCCGCCGACCACACGTCGGTGATGTACGCATCAAGCGATGCGCCCATCGAAAATGTAAAAACACTATAAGAAAAATTCTCGGCAATCAGATCGCTCGCCGCGCGGATAGAGCCAAAGGTCGAACCCAGCGCCAGAAACGGGGTAACTCCCACTGAGCGCACGAACGCCGTCTTCACAGGCAACGCAAACGCGTAACTCGCGCCGCCCGCGAGCGTAAAAAGCGACATCGACTCGACCGCCTTTTGGCCGCCGGTAAAATTCGCGCCCATATAAAAATAGGGCTGAAAGTATGGGTGCAAAAATTCAAACTTGAGATCGGCGCTCGCTCCGAAACCCGCGCTCAAGTACGGGTTCGGCTTGCCCAACGCCAACGCGGCACCCGCGAAGGCGTGCGCCTGAAAATCTTTCGCATAAAAACCCGAACCGATTTTTTGCGTCACAACAATTTGGCGCGGCAGCGGCGGCAGCGCACTCGCCATGGCGGCGCTCATGCCGTTGGCCAGGTTTTGAATAAGATCGAACACGGTCGCGTCGAGTTGCCCGCTCGCCGTTTTCGCGACGGCCATCTGCCCCGTGTGTACGTCGAGGGCCTTGGTTTGTATCATAACCTTATCGCCTACCGTAACATAGATACCGACAACAACGACATCGGCACCGGCAGCCTTGGCGCGTTGAATCGCTTCGCTTTCGTCGAAGGTACCCTTCGACAGGCTCAGGGCACTACTGCCGGACACTGAGCTTGTCGAAGTGTGCCCGTCCGAAGTGCGCGGCAGCAAATAAAACTTCCCCGTCTTTTTGAGCGGGTCGAGCATCGCCTCGGCCACGCTAACAGAGAGATAATCCGATTTAACATCTTTCGCCTGGTTGACGAAATCGAGCACCAACACGCGACGGGGTACGGTGTTATCATTCTGTGTATTTGATGGGGGCACAGAACTTGTGGCAGACGTAGAACTTGTGGCAGACGTAGAACTTGTGGCGGGCGCAGAACTTGTGGCAGACGTAGAACTTGCGGCGGGCGTAGAACTTGTGGCAGACGTAGAACTTGCGGCGGGCGCAGAACTTGCGGCGGGCGCAGAACTTGTGGCAGACGTAGAACTTGTGGCAGACGTAGAACTTGTGGCAGACGTAGAACTTGTGGCGGGCACAGAACTTGCGGCGGGCACAGAACTTGTGGCGGGCACAGAACTTGTGGCGGGCACAGAACTTGCGGCGGGCACAGAACTTGCGGCGGGCGCAGCCGAACCATTTTGCTTCTCTATTATAGGTGGTGTATTCTCTTCAGAATACGTTGCCCAGCCAACAAAAACAAACGCAAGAAAAACAAACCGCGTGAGGCGAAGAAGGTTGTCGCGGTGAAGAGAAAAACTAAAGGGACGCTTTAACCGTGCCGACGTGCTGTATCGTATCGTGAGCCATTGTATAGAATGGCGTGGCCCTTATAGTATGTAAAGAGTTTTTTGGGCCTCACCCTCCCCCCCTCTCCAAATTGGAGAGGGGGTTGGGGGTGAGGCCTTAAAACGGTACAAACACGGCGGGAGACCAACTCCACTCGGAGTGCGTGTACCCGTTAAAAACCGAAGTGTAGTAGCCGACAGAAATCCCTAAATATGCAGGACCAAAAAAGCGCGTCATCGCCCCCAACGAGGGGCCGTACGACCAGCCATCCACGTTGACGCTCCCGCGTAAGAAGTGCTTGCGCGCCCCAACAGACGCCGTGATCATATACCCCGCAACGGGCCCAATGTAATAAGTGAGAGCTGGACCCACCGAATAGTCTTTGTCGCTCTTTACGAAAACTGCGCCGCCGTTCAAAGCCACTGCCAGCCGGTCGATCAAGAAATAGCTCAGTCCTCCAGAGACGCCGTAAACAAAGTCGGAGTTCTGTGTCGAGATTACAGGGCCCACACCAAACCCTAAACACCCCTGCCCAAAGGGGAAACGCGCACAGTCGGAAGTGACTACCTCGTCAGCTGGCAGCTCTTTTTCGCTTGTGGTATTCACTTGTTCAACAGATAGAAGCGGAAGAGTTGCGAAAATTAATCCGCAAAGAAACAAGGGGAACGCATTGACTCGAATTCGCATGACTTTACCTCTCTTTGTTTTCATTGACTATTTTACAAAAAATTTCACAACCCTCTTCTAAGATTTCTTCGCGCGTCGCATAACTAATACGCACCGATTTTTTGTTAGCGCTAAAGATATATCCCGGCACGAGAAGAAGCCTCTGTTCAATGGCTTGAGTCACAAACTCAGCCGAGTCTATGGGCACTTGGGGATACACATAAAAAGCACCGTCGGGGTAAGGAAGGCTTGTGACCGCGCTCAATTTATTGTACACGAGATCGCGCCGCTTCTTCATCTCTTTAAGTTCTGAGTCGATATTGGTCTTAAGCGCGGTAATCGCTCCCCATTGCACGGCGTGCGGTGCGCAAACCATCGTGTACTGCTGGAGCGTCACCATCTTCTGCACAATTTCCGCATAGCGCATGGGAGCTGCCAAGTAACCGACGCGTAAACCCGTCATCGCATGGCTCTTCGAGAAGCCGTTCAAGGTCAAAGTGCGCTCGCTATTGATAGACGCCATGCTCACATGCTTTTTCTCGTAATCAAACGCACAGTAAATTTCATCGGCAGCGATAACGGCGTCCTGCCGTTCGGCAAGAGCCGACAGCTCTGTCAGTTGCTCGCGGCTTAGAATTTTACCCGTCGGGTTTGAAGGCGAGGCAAAAATAATGAGTTTGAGTTTCTTTTTTTCCAGACGGAGTTTCTCTTCCAGAGAAAGAATTTCTTCTTTCGTGAAATCTTCACCCACCGTGACCATCTTCGCTTCGTGGTATCTCACAAGAGCCGGGTAAATGAGAAAATACGGATCGATCAAGAGGACGGCGTCTTCTTTTTCAACGAGGGTTTGAAAAAGAAGAAAAAGAATCGAGGCGACGCCCGTCGATGCGATGATATTCTGAGGCAAGTAGTTAGCCGTGGTCTTCTCACTCAAGAAGGCTTGGATAGCTTCGCGTAGTTCGATAAGCCCCGCCGTGGGGGTATAACCCGTCTTGTTGTCTTGGAGTGCTTTGATTATCGCTTCTTTGACTGGCTGAGGCACCGGAAAATCGGGCTGGCCAATCGAAAGGTTGAGCGGATTTTTGATCTTGGCGGCTAAGTCGAAGACTTTGCGTATCTCGCTTGTGTCGATGCCGTAGATACGCTCGGCTAAAAAATTGTGCATCAGTTCTCGAGTTCTTTCTCGAGTTTTTTCGCTTGCTCGTCGATTTCAAGCGCGTTGCGTTCGATGCGGCACTTGTCCGACGACCAGTCTTTGACGCTTTCGTTCGCCGCCTTGCACGCAGGCGATTCTTTGTCTGCACAAAATTTTTCGAGATATTTTTTGCACTCCGACTTGCCGCAAGAGGCTAAACTAAACACCGTCAGGGTTAATAAGGAAAGGAAGAAAAGGCTTTTTCGCATGACTGCCTCATTAGAAGTTTATCTGATACGTCAAGAGATTCTTGATTTTGACTCGATGGCACGAAAAGTCTTACGCATTACTCTAGTCTCTTTATTACTCTTCTTTTGTGCCGCTGCTATCATTTTTTGGCGGGAGTACAAGATGCTCAAGCGCATCGAAACGACGCTCCAAGGGAGAAATACCACAGAGAAAGAAAACATACCCTCTGAAGACACACCCGTCCAGGCCGCGCCACAGTTAGTCAAGAATGTCGTGTTTTCACGCAACAGAGATCGGATTCAAGCGAAGGTGAATTTTAGGGCGTTCAAATCGTGGGTCGAGAACGAACCAGAGATTCTGCGCGCTTGGGGGCGAGGCCATTGGAAGGTCTTGGGCGACACGGCAGCGTTTTGCTTGAAGCGTGTGAGCGACAACGCTCCCTTGAAGGCGTTGGGGGTCAAGAGCGGCGACTGCATCGTAGAGCTCGACGGTGAAAGCGTGAACCAACCGATGCGCAATATGGGCATCTGGATGAGTCTGGCGCAGCGAAAGTCTCTTGAAATTGTCGCTCTGCGGAGCCGCCAGCATATCACTTACACTCTCACCAGGTTTTGATTTTGTTGCGAAAGAGTAGCTACTCCATTGTGCTCTTGACGCTTTTGGTTGCGTGGTCGGTACTCAAGGTCGTACACGACTCGGTTCTTGAGTTCATGGTGGTCGAGAATGAATCGATGCTACCGTATTTTCCACCGCGTACTCTATTGGGAGTCCTCCACACGAACCCATGCTTGCGTCTGCCTTTCGTAAAGAAGGGTTTTCTCTGCTCGTCGTGCTCGCCGGGAGAAGCGTATGTCTTCGACCATCCAACACAACGCGATGAAAAACTCATCAAGTTCGCCGTCTCGAAGCATGACTTTGAAAGCGGAAAAGCAACCCTCGCGTCAGGAGACATAATCTGGTTTACAACGCAAGCTACTAAAAAGGATTCACTGGGTAGCCCTGTGAGAAGCCCCAACGACAATGTGTGTTACTTCATTGGGAGCAATAGCGAGCATTCGATCGATTCGCGTGCTTTCGGCCCTATTCCTGCCGAAAGCGTCGAGGGCCGCGTTCTATACCCATTCTGGAAAGAGCATGGCAAGAAGAACCCATGATTGACGCAAAGAGAAAATCGAACCCCACCCCGTATGCTTTTCGCTATAAAATTTTTCTGGCCGTACTCGTTCTGCTTTTTGTGATTCTCGCGTACCGTGCGGTCGAGCTGGCGATTGCATCCCCGCTCCCCCCCTCGGCTGTGGGCGAAGCGCAGAAAGTGCGGCGTGGCGTGATCTTCGATTCCCGAGGGCATGAACTTGCAATCTCCAGAGACACCGTCTCTGTGGGAATTAAACCCCTCGACGCAAGAAGCCAAACCGAGGGGATGGATATTCTCGCACGCATCACAGGGACTCCGAAGGCGCAAATTCTTTCAAAGATCCAATCGAGCGATAAATTTTTTTATCTCAAACGAAAAATTACATTAGAAGATGCCGCTCCCTTGCGCAAGCTCGACATCGCAGGCTTGGTCTTGCAAAACGAACCCGACAGGTTTTATCCCAACCGCCGTCTGGCATCGCAGATATTGGGATTTACAGGCGTCGACGGTGAAGGACTTGCCGGGTTAGAGTTTAGCCAGAACACAACCCTCACCCGCCCCGGCGGGCGCGGGCAAGACTTTGCCGGGCAGAACATCCACCTCACCATCAATTCATTCGTACAGCACCAACTCGAAAAGACGCTGAACGCGGGCTTAGAAGAAAGCGTTTCAAAGCACGCCATGGGAGTGATATTGGAAACGCAAAGTGGACGCGTATTGGCGATGGCTTCCGTTCCAGACTTTAACCCCAACCAGATTAGCGACTCGCCTGCCGCCAACCGAAAAAATTTACCGATTAGTTTTCAATACGAGCCGGGCTCGACCTTCAAAATTTTTACGATGGCGGCGCTCCTACGTGAAAACATGCTCCACGACGACACCGAATATTTTTGCCCGGGATATTTTGAATACAAAGGCCGCCGCATCAACTGCACGCATAAACACGGCAAAGAAAATTTTACGCAGGTGATGAAAAACTCCTGCAACTACGGCGTGATTACCGCATCTTGGCAACTCCCCGTGTTGAAGCTCTATGAAAACCTCAAGGCATTCGGCTTCGGCAATGCGACAGACATCCAACTACCGGGCGAAGCGAAAGGTTACCTCGCAAGCCCCAAAGACTGGGATTATTACCTCAAGATGTCTATTCCCATAGGCCACGGCGTAAGCGTTACACCGCTCCAGTTAGCACTGGCCGCGAACTCGATCGGCAACAACGGGAACTTCATGCCTCCGCTCATCATCGACAAAGTAACGAACGCACAAGGCAAGGTCATCGAGAAGTTTGAACCGAAGGTCAAGTATAGGGTTGCCAGCGAAGAGAATGCGGTAAAGATTCGCCAGACGCTTCGCGAAGTCGTCAAGAGCGGCACGGGTGCCAACGCCGACTTGGGTCTCAAAGAATTCGACGTTTGCGGCAAGACGGGAACATCGATCAAGTCATCGAAGAAAGGGTATGACGCCAAAAAATACCAGGCTTCGTTTGTGGGATTTTTCCCGTGTGACAAGCCTGAAATCACAATTCTGATTATGTTCGACGAACCACGCGGTGAATACCACCAAGGAGCGACTGTCGCGGCCCCGGCGTTTAGGCGAGTTCTACGTGAAATCATCCCAGCCATCCATATCGGGGAAGTGAGTCGGGTTTCAGACCTGAGTACGCCGCAATACCGTATGGTGGGGCAAGACAAAAGCACGATGCCCGACTTCCGTTGGTTTAGCAAGAAGGAGCTTCTCTACCAAGTTCTTTCAAAATTTCCAGGGGATCACAAAATTGAGGGTGCAGGGTATGTCCTCGCGCAGTCACCCGCGCCGGGGACAAAGATAAATCCGCCTTATAGCTTTAGTTTTACTCTGGGCTTTCCCGATGAGTAATAAAGGAAAGGTGGGCGGTGTGAGTCGACAATGTAGTTTGGCTTACTGGCGGGGCTTTTTGGGTGGCACGAAGGGGTAAATTCTGAAATTTTATTTTTTCATCTACCGCGCCATATTTCCTGTTCTCTTCATCGGGAGTTTTACGCTCACCGCACAGGATAAACCGCAAGAGAACAAAAAACCGGCGATGGTCGACCAGATGTCGGCACCCGCCAAGGCTACTCCCGCCGAAGCCGCGCCTAAGAAGGCAGCCCCGGCGCAACCGACAGTCCCCGCTGAAATTCTTAATCGTCCTTTCGCAACTCCGCACACCGCACCGCAACGCATCCATCCGCAGAGTTCTCCATCGGAAAAACAGTTAGAAAAACTCGCGACAGAAAGTGAAGACGAGGCCTCTTCCAAAGATACCGCCGGAAGCGACGCAACAAAGGCAGAGGCAAAAAAATCCAAAAGTACAAAAAATACGAAGGCCGAAAAAAAAGACACTCCGCCGAAGAAAGTCACCTACTTTCGTCCTGATTTTCGAGACCAAGAGATACAAGACATCTTAAAAATCTTCTCGAAGATTATTGGCAAGAACATCATCGCCGATGAAAAGGTGAAAGGCAAGATCACCGTCATCTCGCCTTACAAAATTCCGAGCACTCTGGCCTACCCCTACCTTTACTCGATGCTTTCGATCAAAGGCTTCGGTATCGTCGAAGAAAATGAAAATCTTATCCGCGTTGTCGCGATTAAAGACGCTCTCGCAGGAAGTCCGCTTATCTTTTTGGGCCGCGATGAAATTAAAGATGTCGAAATCAAGAGCGATGTTCCGGTAACTCAAATTCTGCCCGTTTATGGTGGCAAGCCTTCAAGGCTCTCAGCGATCCTAAAGAGGCTCACCAGCGCGAACACCGATCTCATCGACTACGACGACATCAACATGCTCATCATCACAGGTTCGCTTTATGAAGTCAACCGACTCATCCGCGTGGCAAACCTCATCGATTATGCAGGCCCTCCCCCCGAGTGTGACGAAAAGAAAGACCCCGATTGCGGCCGCGTGCGCGTCGATGGGAGTGTTCACGTTTATAGACTTGCAAACATGCAGGCAGAGAATATCGAGGCAACACTCAAGAAAGTCCAGCTCCCGGTTGAACCCCTGCCCACACCTCCTGCCTCAGGCGGCACCGCTCAACCTGCCGTCTCTCAAGCGAACATCCAGAGAAAACCCATCGACGTCATTGCGCACAAAGAAACCAACAGCATTATTTTTGTCGGCTCGAACGACGAGTTCGAGCTCGTGAAGAGCCTCATCCAACGCATCGACTTGCAACGCCAGCAAGTCTTCTTAGAAGTATTGATCGTTGAAATTGGCGCTGACACGTCGAATCTTTTCGGTATCGACTGGATGCTCGGCAAAGGCGGATCGGTTCAATTCAACGGCGGCATTACGCAGAAATCGGGTCTCATCGACACCACAACAGGACAACTCGATACAAGCCGGATGAACACGAGTTCCGGCTTTTCTGTTACTTTCTTCAAAGATTCGGTCACAAAAATTTTAGGAATTTTGAACGCACAAATTGGTAAAAGTAACTTTGCCATTATTTCGGCACCGCAAGTCTTGACTCTCGATAATCAAGAGGCCGAAATCAATGTCGGTAGCGATGTTCCCGTGCGGGTCAATAGCTTCACCAACGTGACGGGTACTCAGTCGAATAGTTTTGAATACCGTCCTGTCGGTATCAAGCTCAAGTTCACGCCGCAAGTGAACAAGAACCGCATGGTGACGCTCAATATATTGCAAGAAGTAAAGACAATTTCATCGCGCGACGCAAACGACAACCCAATTATATCAAAGAAAGAGATTAAGACATTTGTTCGCGTTCAAGATTCGCAAACAATCGTCATCGGCGGCTTGGTCAGCAACGAACGCAACACAACGGTCACCAAAGTCCCCATTCTGGGAGAGTTACCGATTGTGGGCTTTTTGTTTCGCCGCAATTCGACAGCGGTGACGAAGCGGAACCTCATGCTTTTTATTACTCCGCATATTCTGACCAACAGGGCTATCGCGGATAAAGTCACTGAAGATTTACGCGAAGACCAAATCCGTGACAATAAAATAAATAATATCGATTGATAAGAGCAGCATGAAAAAATTCGGCGACATTCTTGTCGAAGACGGGCTCATAGAAGCAGAAGAGCTCAAGAAGGCTCTGACATTACAAAAAAAATCGGCTTACAAACTCGGACAGATTCTTATTAAGAAAGGACTTGTCGCCGAAGAAGATGTGCTCCGTGCCCTCTCAAAGCAATACGACATTCAATACGTCGAAAAACTCGAACCGCACAACATCGAAGAACTCATCGAGAAAGTCTCGCTAAAATTTGTTCAAAAATACCGCGTCGTGCCCTATTTTATAGACTCGCACGAAATCCGTATCGCGATGACCGATCCTTCTCTCTTGCACCCTTTAGACGAGTTTAGGTTGCTTTTCAGCGGCTACGAAGTCATCCCCGTTCTTGCGCGCGAAGGCGAAATTTTGCGCATCATCCATAGCTTTTACGAAGCGCAAAGCCGCGTCGACGAAGCGACGAGCCTCGAGATGGGTACAGGGCTTGAAATTTTAGACGATATCGAAGACTTGCAAGATTCGAGCGAACTCGCGAACCAAGCGCCGATTATCAAACTCGTCAACATGGTGCTTTCCCAAGCGATTAACGAAAAGGCGTCTGACATCCACTTTGAACCGCAAGAAAAGGAATTTTTTATTCGATTTCGTATCGATGGAATTTTGCACAAGATGATGACACCGCCCAAGTCGATTCAAAACGGAGTTATCTCACGCGTCAAAATTATGGCGAACCTGAATATCGCCGAAAATCGTCTGCCTCAAGACGGACGCATTCGGTTGCGGTTCAGCGGCAACGACATCGACATCCGCGTTTCATCGCTACCGACGCAGCACGGCGAAAGGTTGGTGCTTCGTCTCTTGAACCGCACCGCGTCAAAATATGATCTGGCGACTATCGGCTTCGACAAACACACTTACGAACAATTTGTCGAAACCATCAACCAAACCAATGGGATTGTTCTCATTACAGGTCCCACAGGTTCAGGAAAAACGACCACGCTCTACGCTGCTCTAACCCGGCTCAATAGTCCAGAACGCAATATCATTACCGTTGAAGATCCGATTGAATATCAAATTGAAGGGATTGGCCAAGTGCAGGCGCGCTCAAAAATTGGATTCACGTTTGCCGAAGGTTTGCGTTCGATTTTGCGGCAAGACCCCGACGTCATCATGGTGGGTGAGATCCGCGACGAAGAAACGGCGCGCATTGCGATTCAATCTTCACTCACGGGGCACTTGGTTTTCTCGACGCTCCATACGAACGATGCGCCGTCTGCGATTACGCGCTTGCTCGACATGGGGATTGAACCTTTCTTGGTGACATCGACGTGCAGAGGGATTATGGCGCAACGTCTTGTTCGCAAACTTTGCCAACATTGCAAGAAACCGCGTACGGTACACGTGAGCGAGCTTATGAAATTGGGTTTGCAATACGTGGGTGTGAAGAAGACGGAGATACCCACTGGGAAAATTAAAATTTTCGATTCAGTCGGTTGCAAAGAGTGTATGAACACCGGCTACCGAGGGCGCATGGGTGTTTATGAATTTATGCCCGTGACGTCAAAGCTACGCAGCATGGTGCTCGCCCGCACACCTTTGGATGAATTGAAAAACGAAGCGATTAGCGAAGGCATGGTGACCTTAAGAAATGCCGCGTTGCGTCAGGTCGTTCAAGGTGTTACCTCGCTTGACGAGGCGATGCGCATCACCTAAACGTAAGGCATGCCCCACTATCAATACACCGCTTTCAGTAATAAAGGTCAAAAAGTCACAGGGGTCATCGAGGCGATTTCTCCGCAGGCGGCAACGCAGAAACTAAAAGCGCAGAATTTATACGTCAAAGAAATCCGATCCGATTCGACGAAGCGCGACCGCGAACTTTTTCCTTTTTTGAGTAACATTCTCTACCGTATCAAGCGCAAAGAAGCGGGCATCTTTGCACGCCAATTAGGCACTCTCTTGGGTGCGGGAATTCCCTTGAACGAAGCTCTGACGGATATTGGCGAGCAAACGGAAAATCCACACTTGCGAAAAATTATTCAAGAGATGAAGCAGCAAGTCGTCGAAGGGAAATCGCTTTCTGAAACGATGAAGCAGCATACTGCGGTCTTTCCCCCCGTTTACGAAAGCATGATTAGAGTCGGTGAGGCGACGGGTAACTATGAACCTCCTTTGAAACGTCTTGCCGACCTCGAAGAACGCAACGAAGAGCTCAAAGCACGCGCTATCACGGCGATGATTTATCCGATGTTCATGCTTGCGATTTCAGTCGGCGTTGTTTTTTTTCTTATGACCTCGGTGGTTCCCCAACTTTCTGATTTGTTTAGTGGTTTTAAGGCGGAGCTCCCCCTTATCACGCGCATTGTAATTGGTCTTTCAAAATTTTTCTCGTCGTTTTGGTATCTCATGATCCTCGCGATCTTTGGTTCGATCTACGCATTTGTTCGCTACCGCAAAACAGAACAAGGTAAACTCAAGACCGACCGTTGGATCATGCGCATCCCCTTCTTCGGTTCTCTCTTAAGGCGCATCCAAGTCGGCCTCTTCTGCCGCAACTTGGGTATCTTGGTTGAAAGTCAGGTGCCGCTTCTCGATGCGCTGAAAATTGTCTCAGGTACTGTTACGAACTCTATCTTCGCCAATGAGTTGAACGCTGCCGCACAGCAAATTAAAGAAGGCGCATCGCTACGCGAGTCGCTTAAAGAGTCTGTCATCTTGCCTCAGATGGCGCGTGGAATGATTGCTGCGGGCGAAAGTACAGACCGGTTGGCGGAACTCCTCATCAAAGCCGCCGAGATTTTAGAATCCGAAGTCGATAGCTCCGTCCGTCGCATGACGCAGTCTTTAGAGCCAATTATGATTGTTGTGTTGGGCGGTATCGTCGCAGCAATCATGGCAGCCGTCATGCTCCCCATGTACAAGATGACCGAGTACATTAAATAGAATGTGGCTGAGTATCTTAAGCCATCTCTCGGGACAGCGGCAGAGACTTGTCAAGCTGAGACGCATTTTCTTGCGGAAAACTATCCCTCCCAAAATCTTGATTGTCAGAAACGATGGCTTGGGAGATTTCATTCTCACGCTGCCGATAGTTTCGTCTCTGCGCCATCTCTATCCGCACGCGAGGCTTTATGTACTTTCGGCCAGAAACATCCACTCGCTCAGTTCGATGCTTCCTGAAATCGACGGATGGATCACCGACCCCGGATGTCTTCTAAAACGCCACCGCAAAAATAAGAAACCCGCACAAATCGAGGCCGAGTACGCAAGCCTTGTGCGCGAGGTTCGAGCGTACCGTTTCGATTTGGCTGTTTTTTCGTATGCCGAAAAACATTCGGCGCGTCTTGCAAAAGATGCCGGAATCCCTTACCGGTTAGGGCCGCTGCGGCGCTCTTTTTTTTCTCAGTTCAATCTTTGGTATTATATTTCGCGGCAGACAAGTTCTCAGGGAGAGTTTCAATTCAACCTCAAAATCCTGCGTTCTCTCAAACTCGAAAATAGATTTTATTTTCCACAGGTTAAAATTCCTCCACTCGCGAAAGTTATTCCACAAAGGCGCTACATCGTCATGCATCCTTACAAACGTTCCGGAACTGCACTCGTTTGGCCGCTTGAGAGCTTTCAAGCGCTGGCTCGAATTTTTTCACGCGAGAAAATTCATGTCATAGTCATCGGCGATAAGGACGATGAAAGCATCTTGGATTCTGCCTTTGGCAAAATGGAGCGCGTTACCGTGCAGTGTGGTTTAACCCTCTTGCAAACAGCTTCGCTTTTGCAAAATGCGACGCACTTCTTTGGTAATTCATCCGGCCCATTGCACCTTGCGGCGCTTGTCGGCACTCCACACACGGGGTTTTATCCACAAAACAAAGCTTCGTCCGCCAGGCGTTGGCGCACATTGCCTCTGAAAGACGCTCCTCCTCTGTCGGAGTATCTTCTTTCAACAAATTTTCCGGTGGAATCGGCACGGTGCCGTGGCCCCCAGTGTCCCTACTACCCGTGCACGGCCGCAATTGAGGTGAACGCTGCTCGAAAATCGATGGAGCTGTGGAGAAAATCGACGAGAAGAACTAAGACAATCTCAAAAAAACCGAGGTCGAAAAGAGCAAAAAAAAGCCCATAGCCAAAAACTGGATATGGGCTCGCAAAGGAGAAAAATTACTTCTTCTTCTTTGCAGGTGCTTTTTTTGCAGGTGCTGCGGGAGCAGGAGCTGCTGGAGCTGCTGCTTCTACTTTTTGAGCGTCTGCAGGAGCTTCTTTTTTTGTTTCTGCTGAAGAGCATGCGATCATCGCAGATGCTGCTACGAGCAAAGCAATCGTTGTAAGTTTTTTCATCGATTTACCTAATCCTTGCATTTTTCAATGCGCAGCCAAAAATAGATTTTTTGATAACGTGTCAATTTTTGTGAAGATGTTGGGGGTCGTGGAAAAAATCAGATGGGAGCCTGTGCGGGAACTCGTGCAAACGATGCGAGAGATTAATTTTTCTTGACAAGCTGAACATATCTCTTTGGTATCACATAAAGGAATACCATGAATGCAATTTCATTAAAACTCGACAACGAAATATTAGTCGATGCCGAGCGCGTGGTGAAGCGGCGTAAAATATCGCGCAACGCGTATATCAACGAGGCGATCAAAGCGTATAACGCGCTCGAACGCCGCCGGGCATTGGGAGAAAAGCTGCGCTTTGAATCGGGGCTCGTCGCCGCAGATTCGCTG
>CAUJII010000029.1 GCA_963205035.1 Spirochaetota bacterium | reverse complement strand
AGTGCATCCCAAATAAAATCTTTGCCGCTGGCGTTCAAACCGTCGTATGCAAAAAACGCCGAACCCTTCTTGACTTGGCGGCTGTCTTGCGTGGCGTCCTTTATCTCGATGCGGTCGCCTGCGCCATAGGCCTCCCAACCTAAGGACTCCCAAATAGAGCGAGTGAAGTCTGTTCCGGCAGTTTTCATAAAGAATAGTTAGTCGCGGAGACGCTTGCTCTGAGTGTAAAAGGACAGTGCCGCGAAAACTATTAAACCAAAAACCGTTTACACTCCATCTGGAGGGATTAACCGAGTGGCATGTGGGAAATTCCTCAACGCATCGACACCTTTGAGAGCCATGAGCTGGAATGGGTGCCGCAACCTATCAAAGTTCTTTTCCGCGAAATTTTATCGTGGGAGCAAGACCTCATCGGCGTCTACCGTTCTGCGCTACCCGTCGTTCGCACTTGGCTTGAAAAGACGCAGGCAACGGCGATTCTTGATTTGTGTTCGGGTGCGGGCGGCCCTGCACTCACGCTTCTCAAAGCGCTTCAAGGCGGGGGCTTACGCGACGTAAAAATAAAGCTCACCGACTTATACCCTGCAAGCGAGGTTTATGCAAAACTTGTCTCTGAAAATGCAGGGCTTTCGTTTGAAGCCGAAAGCTACAACGCGATGCAAAGTACTAAGGAAGAAACCTTCCGCGTACGCACACTGTTATCGGCATTCCATCATTTCTCCCCCGAGGCTGCACAAAAAATCCTGATAGACGCCGCTCAGCAGAGCGACGGTATTCTCATCATGGACCCCTTCTCTCGCGACTTGTGGCATCTTCTGTCGATACCTGTGGGAACGACACTCGGCACGCGTATTTATCCTCTCCTCAAAGACAATTCGTTGTTTACCTGGGCAGTCACATACCTTGTCCCGATCCTGCCGGCAATGTACGTTTGGGATAGCATGGCGAGCGTCTTGAGGGGGTACACTCCCGACGAACTTATCGCATTGACGCAAACTCCCGAATGTGCGGCGTTTGAATGGTACACCGGCACATGGGATTATCTGCCGCTTGCCGGGCTCAAGGGCGTCTACCTCGCAGGTTACAGAAAGTAATGCCCAAGGCGCACGAGAACACACGCGCAGTTAAACGCGGCAGCAATGTCTCTCTTCTGGTGAGCAGCCTTCTCTTGGCCGCCAAGTTTTTCGCATTCTACATCACGGGTTCGCAAGCTATTCTCTCCGACGCACTCGAAAGCATTGTGAACGTCCTCGCCGCTCTCGTCGCGCTTTTCGTCGTGTATTTCAGCGCAAAACCGCCAGACCGCGACCACCCGTATGGGCATGGCAAGGCAGAATTTTTTAGCTCTGTTTTTGAAGGTGGACTTATATCGTTTGCCGCAGTCATGATTTTTGTCGAGGGCATCCGTGCGATTATCAATCCCACAGAGCTTAGAGCGCTCGATAGCGGCATTTTTCTGATTTTGGCGGCAGGGGTCATAAATGCCCTCTTGGGCCTCTATTTGGTGCGTTTGGGCACGAAAAACGGCTCTATGGCGCTCATCGCAAGCGGAAAGCACGTTCTCTCCGATTTCTACACGAGCCTCGCTGTGCTCTTGGGGTTGGGACTGGTGCGCGCCACAGGGATCACTTGGTTTGACCCCGCCGCAGCTCTCGCCGTGGGTGTAGTTCTCGCAGCCACCGGCTTTAAGCTCGTGCGTACCTCTGTCCACGTCCTCATGGATGCAGAAGACACCGCACTTTTGACTGAGCTCGGAGAGCGTTTTGGCGAAGCGCGCACCCCGGGGATTATTCGAATCCACCATACACGCGTCGTGCGCGCGGGTAACTATCACCACGTCGATGCGCACGTCGTGGTTCCCGAATTTTGGGATGTCACAACCGCGCACGACCAGACGAACGCCTTTGAAAAGAAGGTGATGGCCGCATATTCGCACGAGGGAGAAATCCATTTCCACGTCGACCCTTGCAGGCGGGTTTATTGCAAATCGTGCGACTTACCGGATTGCCCGATCAGGCAGGCCGCGTTCGTTGAGCTTATTCCCTTTACTATAGAAGAACTGGTGTCACCCACCGAACAGGAGGAATTACAACAACCTCAGCAAACTTCTTTACAGACCAAGCGAAAAGCAGAGCCAACCCCATGACAGCAATTATTGAAGATGTGAAAGCGCGCGAAGTGATCGACTCACGCGGAAACCCAACAGTCGAAGTCGAAGTGACTTTAGAAAGCGGCGACATGGGGCGTGCGATAGTTCCCTCGGGTGCCTCGACAGGTAGCCGAGAAGCGCTGGAATTGCGCGACGGGTCTCACCCCAACGCTACGGCGGGCGACAAGACGCGCTTCGGCGGCAAAGGTGTGCTTAGAGCCGTCGCGAACGTCAACGAGAAAATCCACCCGCACCTCGTCGGGGTCGATGGTTTGAGCCAACGCGAGGTCGACCGCATTCTGATTCAACTCGATGCCACAGAGAATAAATCCAACCTCGGCGCGAACGGCATGCTCGCGGTTTCGATGGCGACGGCACATGCGGCGGCCAAATTTTTGGGATTACCCCTCTTCCGTTACTTGGGTTCGCCGTTTTCGCGCACGCTCCCCGTGCCGATGATGAACGTCATCAATGGTGGGGCGCACGCGGACAACAACCTCGACTTTCAAGAGTACATGATTGTTCCCGTAGCATTCGACTCTTTCAGCGAATGCTTAAGGCAGGGAGCTGAAATTTTTCACGCTCTTAAAAAAGTACTACACAATAAAAATTACAATACCGCTGTGGGCGACGAAGGGGGTTATGCTCCCAGTGTGAAATCGAACCGCGAGGGCCTCGACCTTCTGATGATGGCGATTGAGAAGGCGGGCTATGCGCCCGGCAAAGACACGTTCATCGCGATGGACGCCGCCTCGAGCGAGTTCTTCACCTCGACTGCGCTCGGTGACCACACCTCGGCTAAGCGCGGTGACCACACCTCGACTGCGCTCGGTGACCGGCCTGCCAATACGTATAAACTCGACGGCGACGGGGGCAAGGTGCTCGATGCAGCCGGACTTATCGACCTCTATGCCGATTATTGTGCAAAGTACCCCATCGTTTCGCTTGAAGACGGCATGGCCGAGCAAGACTGGGATGGCTGGAAAGGGCTAACCGACAAATTGGGTAAGAAAATCCAGCTTGTCGGCGACGACCTCTTCGTAACCAATAAAAAAATCCTTGCCGAAGGTATCCAGAAAGGGATTGCGAACTCGATCCTCATTAAAGTGAACCAAATCGGCACATTGACCGAGACTTTTGAAACGATGGCGTTGGCGGGCAAGCACGGTTATACCTGCATCGCGTCGCACCGTTCGGGCGAGTCAGAAGACACGACGATTGCAGACCTCGCTGTTGCCGCCGAGACCGGGCAGATAAAAACAGGTTCAATGAGCCGTACAGACCGCATTGCCAAATATAACCAACTCTTGCGCATCGAAGAGATGCTCCAAGGCGACGCATTCTATCCCGGCATTGCTGCGTTCAAGAACAGAGAATGAGACGAGCACGCGACATCTGGCAGAGCATAACGGCACATAGACTCTTTGTGCCCGCACTTGTTGCCTGTGCCGCCCTGACGTTGGGTATCCTCCTGGCGATGGAACACACACGAGACATTATTAAAGTACGGGGGCCTTATCTCACCGTGCTCTTGGTCATCGTGCTTTTTCCAGTTTTTGCTTTTCGCTTTTTCGACCCGCACGAAAACCCTCGCCCGGTGGGAACCTATTTTGTGCTCACGGGTCTTTACTTTATCCTTATGGACTCGCCGAACTTCATCGAGTTTTTTCGTGCGCTTTTATTCGACAGAGTCCCGCCGGGGGGGGTAAAAGCTCTCTTCTATGGCGCGGCAGCGCTTGCCGCGATTGCGAGTCTCATCCATTTTAGCTTAAAACCCGAAACGGGAGAGGGTTTCACCGGTCGAACCCTCTTGCGCATTTCACCGGTAAAATTCGTGGTTTATGCGGTCCTACAAATTATTTATCTCAACCTATTTGTCGCGATTGCGCGTGAGAAATTCGGCATTCTTCTGACTTGATTCAGGAAGACCTCACGTAAAACGCGGTGAGTCTTCTTGCGCTTTTGCGTTACGCCACGCATCGATTTTTGCATGGTTGCCTGAAAGCAACACTTCGGGAACTTTCAACCCCTGCCATTCTTCAGGCCGCGTGTACTGCGGGTGCTCAAAAGAAAGACCTTCGTCAAAAGATTCATGCGTCAACGATTCGGAATTCCCCATGAAGCCAGCGAGCCTGCGCGCTACGGAGTCAATCACGGTGAGAGCAGCCACTTCGCCGCCGGAAAGAACGTAGTTGCCGATGCGCAAACTCTCGTTGGCGACACACTCTGCAACACGCTCGTCGACCCCTTCGTAGTGCCCGCAGATGAGAGCGATGCTCGTACGCTCTTGGCTAAGTTTTTTTGCATACGCGGCATCAAAAAGGCGACCGCGCGCAGAAAGAAGAATTGTGTGCGTGTCGGGCACTCTTTCTTTGATAGATGCCACCGCGCGCGCAATCGGTTCGACCATCATGACCATTCCGGCTCCCCCGCCATAGGGAGGAGCATCCACTTTTCCGTGTTTATACGGCGTAAAGTCCCTCGGATTGACCGTTTGGACGCCCAAAACGCCATTTTGGATGGCTTTACCCAGAAGCGAAGTTTTGAGGGGACTTTCAAAAAACTCGGGGAAGAGCGTCACGACATGGAATTGCACAATTAGTAGAGACCTAACCCGCGAAGGAATGCAGCGACTTTCCGCATGTAATTTTCTTTCTCGAAATGCACGAGATGGTTTCCAGGGAACCAATAGATGTTGGGTTCGTTCCAGTGCTCCCACAGACTCTGTGCATGGTCGGGATGCGCCATACGGTCGGCTGTCCCCGCGACGATGAAGAGACGGTTCTGATCGAGTTTTACGGGCCTTGAAAGCGGCGAAATAGGCGCCAAGAGCGTTTGAATCTCGTTTCTATCAATCCCCAAGAAATCGATGAAAAACTGCAACAGACCAGCGCTTGGCTGCCAATCTTTGATAACGTTGAAAAGCGTGACGACTGGCACGACAGGAATTGCAAACGCGAGCCTATCGTCGAGCGACGCCATGAGCGCTGTGTGGAAGCCGCCCAAAGAGAAACCCATCATGCCGATGGGTGCCTTCGAGCGCTTCTCTAAGAAGTCGATAAAGCGCGTGAGATCGTGCACAGACCAGCGGACGTTTTCGTTTATGCGGGCAATGTCGAAAAACATAAAACCGTCGCCACTGAACGCTGCATGGTCTTTCATGCGCGGGCCATGGTAAGGCATTGTGTACATGAGGATGTTAAAACCTAAACGATAAAATTTCGTGATTTCAAAAAGAGACGCGTTGAAACCGTATTCATCCAACACAAAACCGTGAACGACAACGAGAGTGGGCCGTTCGGCACCGTCCTTATGACGGATGAACCGGGCACACGCTTGCGGTTGTTTTTGCGGAAAAATTTCGGCCGCTGTGTATTCAGGGTTCAACGGTTCAAACGCACTTGGAAAAATAATATCTTCGTAAATCGCATCGGGTAGGTCAAACGGCATCGCCTGAGCCGGACGAACGACGGGCTCTTGCCATTGGGGCGGTTTGAAAAATGTCTCGGATTTCTCAACAAACTCCGCTTTCTTGTAAAACTGCCATTTCTTTCGATAGTTTCCTTGCACCAGCCGTGGGATGAGGGGAACATTGCTGAGTAGTACTTGCGTCGAAAGAAACGTGCGCAAGAAATGATCCGCGCCCGCACCCAAGCTGGTCAGCACTTGGTCTTTGAGATCGTGGCTGAATCCTTTGTCCTTAGGTTTGACCCGGCTCAAGACTGTCTCGTACATAAAGAACTCAAATAGATTTAATAAATAGGGTGTCTAATAGTTCCCGTACAGCCGGTTCTTACTTGACGCCGTACTTTCGAGACTCCGTTTTCTTTGCATGCAAGTAATAACTACTCAAAAAGCACCCGCCGCCGTTGGCCCCTACTCCCAAGCCGTCCGCGCCGGACAATTTGTTTTCCTTTCAGGGCAAATACCCCTTGCGCCGGAAACCGGGGCCCTTGTCGCGGGTGGCGTCACGGAACAAACCGAGCAGATTTTCGCCAATCTTAAAGCGGTCTGCGAAGCTGCAGGCGGAAGTCTCTCCCGGGTTGTGAAGTGCACCGTATTTATGACCGATTTGGCGCACTTCCAGGCAATGAACGATGTCTATGCAAAGCACTTCCGGGAGCATAAGCCGGCGCGGTCGACGGTACAAGTGGCGGCATTACCCAAGGGTGCTTCGGTCGAAATCGAAGCGACGCTGTTTTTGGAGTAACTATTCCCAAACCTAATTACTTGAGCAGCTTAAACATGGCAAAGATAAGCCCCGTTTGTGTAACGATGAGGCCGGTAACCCAGATTTTGAGTTCAAGCTTGGCGCGTTCCAAGTCCGTTTTTGTGACTAACTTTTCCGAGACAACTTCGTTAAAAATTGCCGCAATTTCACGCGCCGCTTTATCGTCCATCTTGGCGGATTTTAGGCGGCTATAGATATTTAAGGTATCTACGGCACATCCTCTACGCCTTACCCAAATTACGCAACACCGTGTGTAAGATACCGCCGTTCTTGAGGTACACAACCTCGACCGGCGTATCCACACGATTCATCGCCACGAAACTTACAGTAGACCCGTCTTTCTTCTTCGCCATAACCTTAATGTCGGAGTGCGGTTTGAGATTGTTGTCGTAGCCTTCGATATTAAATACCTCAGACCCATCGAGTCCCAACGATTGCGCATTTTGTCCGTCTTTGAACTGCAAGGGCAAAATCCCCATGCCGATGAGGTTGGAGCGGTGGATGCGCTCGAAGCTCTCCGCGATGACAACTTTGATGCCTTGGAGTGCGGGGCCTTTCGCCGCCCAGTCGCGCGATGAACCCGTGCCATACTCTTTTCCGGCAAGTACCAGAAGAGGAGTACCCGCTTCCATGTACTTCATCGCTGCATCGAAGATGCTCATCTTCTCTCCCGATGGGATGTGCACCGTGTTGCCCCCTTCGGGCACTTTCGTAAGGTCGATTTTTCCGTTTTGTACGGCATCGGGTGCAGTCATCAAATTCTTAATCCGTGTATTAGCGAACGTGCCGCGCACCATGACTTCGTGGTTGCCGCGTCTTGCGCCATACGTATTAAAATCTTTTTGCTCGACGCCGCGCGCAAGAAGGTATTTGCCTGCAGGACCGTCTTTTTTAATGGCGCCTGCGGGCGAAATGTGGTCTGTCGTCACCGAGTCGGCAAAAACCGCTAAGCAACGCAAGTCTTTGAGAGTTGGTATTCCGGGTTCTTTGAGAGAGAAATTTTCAAAGTAGTTGGGTTTCGCAATGTACGTCGATTTCTCATCCCAGTGGTATGTATTACCCTTACCGACCTTGATGTCATTCCACATCTTGTTGCCGTCGAACACATTCGCATACTCTTTCTTAAAAAGATCAGACGTGACGGCTTTGGCGAGCATCTCGTTGATTTCTTTTTGCGTAGGCCAAATGTCTTTGAGCATGACCTTGCCCTGAATTTTTTCGTTTTGGAAGTCGAAATCCATCGTGCCGGCGAGTGCATACGCCACAACGAGTGGAGGTGAAGTGAGATAGTTCGCCTTAACGTCTGCGTGGATGCGCCCTTCAAAGTTGCGGTTGCCCGACAAAACTGCAGTCACTGTCAAATTGTTCGCATTGACGGCTTCAGAAATGGGCGGCGCTAAGGGGCCTGAGTTTCCGATGCACGTCGTGCAACCATAACCCACCGTATTAAAACCAATCGAGTCGAGTGATTTTTGTAAACCCGCCGCTTCGAGGTACTTCGTCACCACACGCGATCCTGGGGCGAGGGATGTCTTAACAACCGCCGGAACTTTGAGCCCGGCTGCCGCTGCCTTCGCAGCGACCAAACCCGCAGCCACCAAGACGGTTGGATTGGAAGTGTTCGTACACGAAGTAATCGCAGCGATGACGACAGAGCCGTTCTTGACTTCGACGCCGTTGGACGCTTTAACTGTTTTTTCGGGTTCAGTCTTGAAAATATTGGCGAGTGCTGTGCGGAATGCCGACTTTGCGCTCTTGAGCTCGATTCTGTCTTGCGGGCGCTTCGGCCCTGCGATCGAAGGAACAATCGTTGCGAGATCGAGCGTCAAAGTCGAGCTAAATTCAGGAACGGGCGCGTCGCTTTCGCGGAAGAGACCCTGTGCTTTGGTGTATTTCTCAACAAGATCGATATGTTTTTCATCGCGGCCTGTCAGTCGCATGTAGCGGATGGCTTCTTTGTCGACGGGGAAAAATCCGACAGTGGCGCCGTACTCGGGTGACATGTTGCCTAAAGTCGCTCTGTCCGCCAGAGTCAAGTGCTGCAACCCTTCGCCGAAGTACTCGACAAACTTGCCGACGACGCCGTGTTTTCTAAGCATCTCTGTCACCGTGAGCACGAGGTCTGTCGCGGTCGCGCCTTCGGGGAGAGAACCCTTAAGCTCCAAGCCGACAACTTCCGGGAGCAGCATGTAGATGGGCTGTTCAAGCATGACAGCTTCCGCTTCGATGCCACCGACCCCCCAACCTAAAACTCCCAAACCATTGATCATGGTCGTGTGCGAATCGGTGCCGACCAACGAGTCGGGGTACGCGACGACTTCTCCGTTATGCGTGCGCGTTTGCACAACCTTCGCGAGGTACTCTAAGTTGACTTGGTGGACGATGCCGGTAGCCGGAGGGACGACTTGAAAATTCGAAAAAGCGCCGGACCCCCAACGCAAAAATTCATAGCGCTCGCGGTTGCGGTCGAA
>CAUJII010000028.1 GCA_963205035.1 Spirochaetota bacterium | reverse complement strand
ATGGGAACTTTTACGACGATTTCATTCTTGGTGGGTAAGTCGGAAAGCACCTGTGCTTTCGTTCTACGCAACAAGAAAGGCGCAACCTTTCTTTGGAGTATTTCCATGTTCTCGTAAGTGCTTGCGCCCGCGTAGTAAAATTTGAAAGTCTTGAGAGTGCCCAAGTAGCCGGGAAAGAAAAGATCAAAGAGCGCCCAAAGGTCATCGAGACGGTTCTCGACGGGTGTGCCTGTGAGGCATAGAATCGACGCCGCTTGGATGCTGCGAAGTGCGACAGCGTTTTGCGTTCGCGCGTTCTTAGCGAATTGCGCCTCGTCGATCAATGCAAGCGAAAATTTAATATCGGCGAATTTATCCATGTCGAGAGAGTAGGTTCCAAATGTCGTGATAATAACTTTCGATTGGAGCGCATCTTTGAGGTTTCGACCACCGCTGTGCCAACGGTAGCAAGTGAGGTTGTCGCTAAAGCGCTCGATTTCACCCTGCCACACACCCATCGCGGCGACCGGGCACACGACGAGAAAGCGCGCCTTCTTGTCGGCTGCGGCGATGATAGACATCGCGGCAATGGCTTGCACCGTTTTGCCGAGGCCCATGTCGTCTGCGAGAATACCGCCCATCAAAGCCTTATAGAGCTTCATGATGAATGCAACACCGACCTGCTGGTATGGTCGCAAGACGGCTCGAAATCCTTCGGGGAGCTCGATTCGATCAATCGGTTGTTTGACAAATTTTTTGAATTTCTTAAGTGCTGTCTTAGCACCATTTTCAGTGCGCAGTTCTGTCTTGAAATGCTGTTCGAGGCTTGCGAGCTTCGCATAAGAAATTTGTTCGACTGTACCTTCGGCCGTGGGTTTGAGTCCAAGGCCTGCGAGAGAGCTCAGCAATTCGCCGAGCCCGCTCGCCTTAATCGAAAACCAGCGTCCGTTCTTGAGCTCCAAGATGTCTTCTTTCTTGCGGTAGGCTTTTAGTATTTCTTGGATGTCTGAAGAGTCAAGGCCCTCAACTTCGATAGCGCCTTCAAACCAATCGATTCCCGATGCGTCACCGACTTTGAAGATGGCCCCCATTTGAGAGAAGACTCCCGCAATGCTCTCGTGGATGCGAATCACCGATCCGTTCAATTTTTCTCGCGGAATGATTTTATTCAGGTACTCTGCATAGCGCGTGCGGGGAACTTTGACGCGCCCTATAACGGGTAGGCTCCCCCTCTTATGCTTGCGAATAATGAGACTTTCCTTTTTGATGTTGCGGAAAATCACCGCACCGGTCTTGTGCTGAACGGCACTTGTTTCAGACTCCATTATTTTTTCTGCGCCTGGAAAAATTTTACTAATAATTCCCCAGGAAAAATTTGGCGGAAGGATCGTATAGATCGGAAGCAACTCTTGGCGATCGTCTTCAAAAGCTTTTTGGCTGCGTGCGTAACCGAATGCAGCCTCGCACTCAATCGCCAAGTTACCTTGATGATTTTTTATTCCATAAAAAGAAAGAACACGGCGCGGGCCTATAGTGACTGCGTTTTCATATTCGTGCACCAAGTCTTCGGATAGGCGCGCTCTGTACTCGGGTGTTTCGTAAGCCGTGGTTAATGAAATGTTCTGCCGCGTGTAAGTTTGCAATAATTCGGGTGCAATTTTGAACTCGTGCAAAGTTTTGTCGGTAGGCAAATAGAGATCGCCTTGTCTTTGCCACGCATCATCGTCTATTTTCATATATTGTGCCCAATACCGAAGTTCATGATAGTTTTCTTTTTCAGAATACTTTGTTTGATTCGTGGGCTCCATCGGTATCAAACGAAAATCGGCATCCATTACTCCCGTGCATTTCCGTGGTGTCGACTCTCTGCCGATATAAAACGCAATGTCTTCCAGGAGTTCGGGCTGTCTTAGAAGTTTGAAGAGATAATAATGCCAAGTGTAATAGTTATGCAGCGAGTCTGCGCAATCTTCCAAGAACGCCCGGTGTGCAGGTTTCAGATAGACTTGGTTTCTTTGACTCAAATGTGTGAGACGGCCATTCTCCTCTAAAATGCCCATCTCAAAAACTGTGTCGCGTGCAATAAAGAGCGCCAACCGCGCCGTTCGCACTTCAGGTAATATTTCATCAAGCCGTGGCGCAGTTGGGGCGGGTAAGTTAAGTGTCAAGAACCTCGCGAGCGCTGCGACGTGCTTGCAGGGGGGTGCTGCCGGGCATGAGCACGAGCTTTGTCCTGAATAGACGTTGATGGTTGTGGTATATAACTCCGTGCCCCGGACTTTTGCCGTGACGACGTTATCGACAAGCTCAAGATTGCTGATGTGCTCTTCGTTGACATACGAATGCGAGCGCAAATAAATGCTCGGTGGAATCGTCGCAATCTTGCGCGCCACGACCTCATGTTCTTCTGGAGTGAGAGAAAATTTTGACGCCATGAGCGTCAGTTTTTAAGACTTTATCAGGCGAACGATCCCGATTCATAATCGAGAAGGGTCTGCTCGATTTCTTTGTGTGTATTCATCACAAACGGGCCATACCGTGCCACAGGCTCACCGATGGGATTACCGGCAACCACGAGAACGCGCAGCGCGTTGGATTGGGTAAATACCACATTATCGCCTTCACCCAAAATGACGAGATCGCCCGGCACAATTTCTTGGTCTAAAATTTTTCCATTGCCAGAGACGACAACGACCATCGCGGCTTTCTCTGCCGCCACAGGGATTGCAGCACTCTTCCCCGATTTTATTTCTATGTCAAAATAATCAATCGGGTAAAACCCCCGCGCATTGCCCACCGTTCCGTTCAATTTGCCTGAAAGCACCTTCGCCGTATAATCTGCAGTTTCGAGTTTTGGAATATCCGACGCTTGCAAGTCTTGGTAGTGCGGGTCGCTCATTTTTTCGGCTTTAGGCAAGTTGACCCAAAGCTGATAACCCCACAGCATTCCGTTTTCTTGGCGCGGCATTTCCGAGTGGATGATTCCCGACCCTGCGCGCATGAACTGTGCTCCGCCGTGCTCGAGCACACCTTTGTTTCCGCGCGAGTCGTTGTGCTCCATCTTTCCCTGGATGAGGTATGTGACCGTTTCAAAGCCTCGATGCGGGTGGTTGGGAAATCCCGCAACGTAGTGGTTTGGGTCGTCGCTCGAAAAAATATCGAGCAACAAGAATGGGTCATGCTGCGAAAAATCGCGCATACCGATATAGCGGCGCAATTTAACGCCCGCCCCGTCGGAGGTTTCATGCCCCTTCAGAATGCGAGTAACTATGCGCTGGTTTTCCATAGCTATAAACTACAAAAAAAGACGCAGTTTATCCAATATATGTGCTCATTTTGCGATTAAGAGTGCTCGTCGCATTGCCTTCGCCTAAAGCACGCGCAGCTTTACTCCAAATAAGGTCTGAGCCAGCGCACCATTTCTTCTTTAGACATGCCTTTACGTTGGGCGTATTCCTCCACCTGATCGAGGCCAATTTTACCGACAGCCATGTATTTCGACTCCGGGTGCGCGAAGTAGTGACCGCTCACAGAAGGGGGTGGCGTCATCGCCATGTGGTCTGTCAAATGGATGCCTGTATTTTTTTCGACGGAGAGCCAATCGAAGAGAAGCCGCTTTTCCGTGTGGTCGGGAGATGCGGGGTAACCGGGTGCGGGACGAATGCCCAAATACTCTTCGCGGATAAGCCCCTGCACGTCGAAATTTTCGTCGGGGACATTCCCCCAGATTTCTTTGCGCACTCTCTCGTGCGCATACTCTGCGAACGATTCGGCGAACCGGTCGGCGAGCGCCTTCACAATAATCGCGGAATAATCATCGTTCTCTTTAGTAAACTTTGCTGCATATTCAATCGAACCGATTCCCGCCGTAACTGCAAAGCCGCCGATAAAATCTTTTTCTCCGATATAATCGGCAAGTGAATAGTAAACCTGTGCGCCATCTTTCTTGCGTTGCTGGCGTAAGTAGTGGAATGTCGTCGTTGGGCCATTCCCTTCTTGCCACCAACTGTCTCTCGGTTCTTTGCCGTCTTTTTCCGGCGGTGCAGAAAAAATCTTCACATCGTCGCCGATGCGCGTACACGGGAAAATTCCTACAACACCACGCGGGGTGAATGGTTTATCGCGCAAGATGAGTTCGAGAATTTTTTGACCATCTTCAAAAACCTTGCGCGCAACTTCGCCGACGACTTTGTCGTCCAAAATGCGCGGGTATCGACCGTGCAATTCCCACGCTTGAAAAAACGGAGACCAGTCGAAATACGGAACTAAATCTTCGAGCGTCACCGAGTCTAAGAGCGTTATGCCGAGTTTGTTCGGAACCTTGATGGTATAAGGCTTGAGCTCGGGCGCGTGTGCACGCGCTTCTTCGATCGAGAGCAGCACGCGCTCTTCTTTATGACTCAAATATTTTTCGCGTGTCGACGCTTGTTCGATCTTGAGGTCTTCAAGGTATTGCGGCCTTTGCTCTTCGCTCAAGAGTTTTCCTAAGACACCCGTCACAAGAGATGCGTCGGGCACATGGATTACCGGCTCGTCGTATTCAGGCACAATCTTGATGACAGTGTGTGCGGGTGAAGTCGTCGCACCGCCGATAAGAAGCGGTGTCTTGAAGTTGGCTTTTTTGAGCTCGCTCGCGACGTGCGCCATTTCTTCAAGCGAAGGCGTGATGAGACCCGAAAGGCCGATAACGTCGGCTTTAATCTCTATTGCGGTCGCGAGAATTTTTTCGCTCGGAACCATTACGCCCAAATCGAGCACGTCGTAGTTGTTGCACGCAAGAACGACACCGACAATGTTCTTGCCGATGTCGTGGACGTCGCCTTTGACAGTTGCGAGCAAAACTTTTTTCTGCACGCTCGTCACTCCCGACGCGGCCTTCTCTGCCTCCATGAAAGGAAGAAGGTATGCAACGGCTTTCTTCATAACACGCGCTGACTTCACGACTTGTGGTAGGAACATCTTCCCCGCGCCAAAAAGCTCGCCGACAACGCGCATGCCTCCCATAAGTGGGCCTTCGATGACGCGCAACGTTGGGCTATATTTTTTTCTGAGCTCTTCTGTGTCTTCGTCGACGTACGTGTCGATGCCCTTGACGAGGGCATGTTCGATGCGCTCTTCTGCCGACCGCTCACGCCAGGATAAATCTTCTTTGACTTGCTCCATGCCGCCGGACTTATATTTACCGGCAATCGCAAGCAGACGTTCGGTCGCATCGGCGCGGCGGTTCAAGATGACATCTTCGACATGTTCCTTGAGTTCTGGTGGGATGTCTTCGTAGACCGCAAGCATGCCTGCGTTGACGATACCCATGTCAAGACCCGCCTTAATCGCATGGTACAAAAAGACCGAGTGGATCGCCTCGCGAACCGCGTTGTTGCCGCGAAAAGAAAACGAGACGTTACTCACTCCACCTGAAACGTAAACGCCGGGGCATTCTTTTTTGATGCGACTCACTGCGGTAATGAAGTCGAGTGCGTAGTTGTTGTGTTCTTCAATCCCCGTTGCAACGGTCAAAATGTTCGGGTCGAAAATAATATCCGACGGCGGGATATTTGCCTTTTGCGTGAGGAGATCGTATGCACGCTTGCAGATGCGCACTTTGTCGTCTGCCGTCGCCGCCTGGCCCTTTTCATCGAACGCCATGACAACCATCGCGAAACCGTGTTCGTGCACAATACGTGCCTCGCGCAAGAATTTTTCTTCGCCCTCTTTGAGGCTAATCGAATTGACAATCCCTTTGCCTTGTACGCACTTCATGCCCGCTAAAATAACCGACCATTTGGAGGAATCGATCATAATCGGTACGCGTGCAATGTCGGGTTCTGACGCGATGAGATTTAAGAAGCGCGTCATTGCGGCTTCACCGTCGAGCATCGCTTCATCGAAATTGACGTCGATGATGTTTGCACCCGCCAAGACTTGTTGCCGTGCAACTTCTAACGCCTCGTTAAATTTATCTTCCAGAATAAGTTTTTTGAATTTGGGCGAACCCGTCACGTTCGTGCGCTCTCCCACCATGAGAAATTGCGAGCCGGTGTTTTGTGCTTGTGTTGCCTGGGCTATGTGAAGTGGTTCTAAGCCCGCTAAATTGAGTCCCTTAGAAATCTCGTGCTCTCCCTGATGAGAACGAGGTGATTCGGGAGTAATACGGCGGACCATTTCTTTGATGTGATCTGGTGTCGTCCCGCAGCACCCGCCTGCGATATTGAGTAGTCCCTCTTTTGCAAACGATGCAAGGTCTGCCGCGAACATGGCGGGCGTTTCGTCGTAGCCACCGAATGCATTCGGCAGCCCTGCATTCGGGTAGCAGGAAACAAAGACATCCGACACACGCGAGAGAGCTTGCAAGTGCGGACGCATTTCTTTCGCACCCAACGCGCAGTTAAGCCCAATCGAAAGCGGCGCGGCATGACGCACAGAATTGTAAAACGCTTCGGCGGTTTGCCCTGAGAGCGTGCGTCCCGAAGCGTCGGTAATCGTCACCGAAATCGACACCGGCACGCGGAAGCCAACCTCGTGAAACGCCTCTTCAAACGCGACGAGCGCGGCTTTGACATTCAACGTGTCGAGGTTTGTTTCGGGTAGTAACAAATCAACCCCTGCTTTGAGG
>CAUJII010000027.1 GCA_963205035.1 Spirochaetota bacterium | reverse complement strand
TCGCCAGCGCAGCACAGTCTCTTTGCAGAGCCGCGAAATAATCTCGCCCTCGCCCCAGCGAATCCCGTGCCGGGCAAAAATCAACTGCGCAGCTTTGAGTCGGCGATACGACTTCTCGCGCAGCGAAACCGATGTCTGATGGTATTCCATAAATATTTTCCTTCTATATATTAAATACCCAGAAACCGTGTTTTTTTCTCACGAAATTTGAATTTTTTTTCAAAATCCAAAAAAATGTGAATTTTGTAATAACTACCACAGAAAAGCGGAGTCAGCCACAGTTCGCCGCATGCTCCCCAGCATACGGGAAAAGCAAAAAGACTTGACCCCGCTATGCTAAAGCGAGGTAAGAAATTATGCATTCTGATTTGAGCGCTTTGTCCGCCGACCAAGCGCATTTCCTCGAAGAACTTTACGAAAAATTCCAAAAAGCTCCTCAAGAGCTTTCATCCGACTGGGTCGATTTCTTCCGTGAGATGGAAAAAAGTGCCCCCAAGGCAAAACGGAGCACCGCTCAAGACACGTCTTTCATCGACATCTCTCTCCTTAAAGAGATGGGTGTGCAGAATCTCTTGAACGCCTACCGGAGTCAAGGCCACGTCGCAGCGATCCTCGATCCTTTGGGGATAAAACATCCCAACCGCGCGGGCATCGAAGATAGGCTCATGAACCTATCGCACGACGACTTGGAAAACGAGTTCGATACCGAAGTGCCGGGTTTGGGGATGCGAAAGCTCAAAGACGTCATTCAATGGTTTGAAACAACATACTGTGCAAGTATCGGCGTCGAGCATTACTATCTTCTCAATCTCGAAGAACGTTCGTGGCTGCAGTACAAAATGGAATCGACCGCGAACAACGAACCTCTAACGAAAGAGCAGAAGTTGCGTATTTACGAAAAACTCTATCAGGCCGATTATTTTGAAAATTTCTTGGGAAAAAAATTCGTCGGCAAGAAACGCTTCTCTCTCGAAGGCGGAGATGCGCTTATCCCGATGCTCGATGCAGCCGTGGAATTCGCCGGCAAGGCAGCAATGAATGGCATCGTGATTGGAATGGCGCACAGAGGACGCTTGAACGTCCTCGAAAATATCCTCGAAAAACCAACGCAATTTATTTTTGCCGAGTTCAAAGAAAATGCCGACGTCGAACGTTACGACAACGCGGACGTCAAATACCACTTAGGATATTCTTCGGAGCGCGTAACGCAAGCCGGCAAGCGGGTGCATTTGACTCTCATGTTCAACCCCAGCCACCTCGAAGCGGTCAACCCGGTGTGTATGGGATCCGTACGCGCACGGCAAGAGCTCAATAACGACGACAACCGTGAAAAATATATGGGAATTTTAATCCACGGTGACGCGGCTTTCATGGGGCAAGGCGTTGTTCCAGAAACTCTGAACCTCATGAACGTTAAGGGCTACACCACAGGCGGCACACTCCACATTGTCACCAACAACCAAATTGGTTTCACGACAACGCCGGAAGAATCGCGCTCGACGCGTTACGCAACCGACCTCGCGAAAGGTTTTCAACTTCCTATTTTTCACGTCAACGGGGACGATCCCGAGGCGTGCTACCGCGTCTTAACGCTTGCGATGGAATACCGTGCGCGGTATAAGAAAGATATTGTCATCGACCTCATCTGCTACCGCCGCCACGGGCATAACGAGGGCGATGAACCCGCGTTTACGCAACCCCTCATGTACGACATTATCCGCAAGCACCCGACGCCTGTCGCACTCTACAAGAAAACTCTTCTGTCTCAGGGGTTTACGGAAAAAGAGTTGGATGAGATACAAGCTAAGGTCGAACATACTTTGGAATTGAGCTATACCGAAACGACGGAAAAAAACGTCACGATCAATGTCGACTCGATGAAAGGCATTTGGTCTGCGTTTAGCAAAAGTAATGCAGAGGAACCGAATACTGCGCTCACTAAAGAAGAACTCAAACAAATTGGCCAAGCTCTTTCGACGCACCCCACCGATTTTACGCCGCATAAAAAAATGCAATCGCTCTTGGAGAACCGCGCGAAGATGACCGCAGGCGAACATGCCCTCGATTGGGGCATGGGAGAAGCGCTTGCGTTCGGAGCTCTTCTTTCACGGGGGATATCCATCCGATTAAGCGGGCAAGATTCGGAGCGCGGCACTTTTGCGCACAGAAACGCGGTGCTCGTCGATTCGGTCACAAACAAAAAATTTACTCCTCTCAACGCAATTCGAGAAGGCCAAGCAAAAATCGAAATCGTCAACTCGACGCTTTCCGAGTATGCGATCTTGGGCTTTGAATACGGATTTTCGCTTTCGTCTCCCGCAAGTCTTACTATTTGGGAAGCGCAGTTCGGCGACTTTGCGAACGGAGCGCAAATCATCATCGACCAATTCTTATCGAGCGGCGAGGTCAAATGGAACCGGATGAGTGGTTTGGTCGTTCTTCTACCACACGGCTACGAAGGCCAAGGCCCCGAACACTCGTCGGCGCGGATCGAGCGCTTCTTGCAACTCTGCGCAAAAGAAAACATGGTCATCTGCAACCTTACGACTCCCGCTCAGATTTACCATGCTCTCATGCGGCAGGCGCTCCATAAGCAAAAAAAACCATTGGTTGTAATGACCCCCAAAAGTCTTTTGCGGCGCGCCGAGGCCGTGTCAACGCTCGACGATTTACTCAAAGGCGAATTTTTTGAAATTTTAGACGATGCGAATGCCGATAAGAAAAAAATCACGCGCGCGATTGTGTGCAGCGGCAAAGTCTATTACGACCTACTGAAGGAACGCACGGCGAGGAATCAAGAGCACATTGCGCTCATCCGCTTGGAACAACTTTACCCCTTCTATTACGAAGAGATGGAGCGCATTCTGGGCCAATACAAAAACCTAAAAGATCTCCTATGGGTGCAAGAGGAGCCCAAAAATATGGGAGCGTGGTTCTATTTACGCGACCGCTTCGACGAACGCTTGGCCAAAGGGAAGTACCAACAAATGCTCCGCGTTGTCGCGAGAAAGACGAGCCCCAGCCCGGCGGCGGGTCTTTCTAAGGTACACGAGAGGGAGCAAAAGGACATCTTAGACCGTGCGTTAGGCGACTAACTATGCGCGCAGGCCTCCCGGCTCCGACTAACTATTCAGCCAAGAATTCTAACGCGTGTTCGTCGCTCATTCTGCGGTAGTAGCACGACCGACGCGTTTCTCCGTCTTTGTCGTGCGTATGGCATACGCCTTTCTGCGTTTTTTCGACCAAAAAGACAAGACTGTTTTGTTCGCAGTTGACGCGCACTTCTTTGAGCGTGAGCATATCGCCGCTCGTTTCGCCCTTGCGCCAAAGCTCTTGCCGTGACGTCGACCAAAAGATGGCGCGTTTTTCAATAATGCTCAAGCGCAACGCTTCTGCATTGACGTACGCTAAGAGCAAAACTTCGAGCGACGCTGTGTCTTGCACGACAACTGGCAGAACGTCTTCGCCTCGTGCGGTGATTTGTCGGAGTTTTGCAAAGTCGAGCATCAGCTCGCGCGATTCTTCGAGTTCTTTTGAAAATGCCATGGCCCATCGGGCGAGTAGAAAGCAGCGCGTCGAGCAGAATGCAACGGACGCAGGGAGCCTGTGCGGGATTTTTGGGTGACCTCGTAGAGAAAATAGCGACTGTTACCGCACCCTCGATAGGAGGCGCAACCTCATGAATCAGCCAGATCTTTCGCGAACTCCAAAACGTCTTTCCTGGCGGCTCTCTCTCTGTCTCGTCGCAGCTTATGCACTCCTGCTTGCGGCCTTTCCGTTTCGTATCAATACTTATGAATCGTACATGTATGGGCTTGCGACGGAAGGATCGTACAAAATCCAGACGACCTTTGAGGAAGTCAACCCGCAAGGCAAGCTCGCGGATTTTTCGCGCTACCATCCGAACCATCCATTGATACACTGGATGGCGGGCGAGCTTTACGATTATTTCGACGTACGGGCGCTAACGACGACGCGGATACTTAATTTTATTGGTTCTCTCGTCGCGCTCTTTTTTCTACTACAGATTGCCGCATTTTTTACGCGTAGGCGTGGCCTGGTGCTTCTTGCTACATTTATGACCGCCACGACGACCGTCTTCTGGATGCTCGCCCTCTCTGGAGAAATCCACATGCCGGCGTTTGCATTTGTCTCTGCCGCACTTTATCTCCTATGCCGCTATTTTTTGAACACGAGGCGTGAAGCAAGATGGCTTCTGGGCGCAACCTCTCTCTTCACCTTCGCAGGAGCACTACACAGCGCGGCGTATTTTTCCGGCCCTATTGCTTTTGTGGCTCTACTCATCGATCAATATCGTCTCAAGGACAAGAAACTTCAGTGGAGGTATTTTGTTTATTCTGCATTTATCGTTCTCGGAGGATTATTCTTTTTCTACGGTTACTTGCTCGTCAAAATGCTTCAGATCACATCACTACAAGAATACATCCATACACTGACAATATACTCATACTTAGGTTACGGGCAGTACACGCGAGGCGAATGGTTCCGCACTCTGGTAGAATCCTATGCGCAGAGTTTAATGAACGGCTTTACCGCGCCTATCCTTGCTCTCAAATTTGTTTTAGTCGGAGTTTTTATCTACGGCCTTTATATTTTCTCGCGCTCCCAAATTGCGGTTGCTCTCCGATTTCTCTTAATTTCGCCGTTCTTCTTTTTCTTTTTAGGCCAAGCCGCTTTCAACGTACGACCCGACAGTATCAACGGCTGGTTGTTTGTCTTGCCATCTTTTCTAATAGGAATTCTCTTTGCAATGCGGCGTTTTTCGCGGAGGCTAAAGTGGCCAGTCGCCGTGTTGGTGCTCGCCCTATTGCCGACTGCTTCCAATTTCAAAGAGATAATTTTACCGAATGCGACGCTCGATAGAGCGGAGTATTTCTACTTAAAACCCGTCGCGACGCAGATTCTCCAAGAGACTCCAAAGCCGCGTATTTTGGGAGTCGCCATCGATCCTATTGTTTCGTTCCCCGATTACTACGACTTGACGAGCACTATCAAAGGTAAGTCGCTGGATATTATATGGTCGTGCTGCGGGCGCACCGGTTACAAAGATATATTGCGCAAAGCAGTCAAAGAGCATCGCGTCGACTGGATTATTAGCGACGCGCTCGCAGGCGATACGCAAGAAATTCTGAAAGAGACGGGTGCTAAGACGAGGCTTGTCTTCGACAAGCAAGGTAATATTAATACAGATTTCTTCTCTGCCTCGCTGTACGTTGACATGAAAAAAGATTACCAGGTGCGTAAGCGCATGCAAGTGATACGTATCCGCTAAAGCACTTTACAGAGCGCCTCGGCTACAGCAAGACCCCGTATGCAGTCTCCTTTCGATGCGTCGAAACTTCACGAAGTGAGCGAGCATGTTTTTCAAGACGGCTCCGGCGGCTACCTCCTCACGAACCCTTCCGCTATCAAGAAGATGTACGAAAATTTCTTACAAGTCACGAATACCCAAGAGGTACAACTCTCTAACTTAGGAGTTTTTCCTTTGGCAAAGCAGTCGCTTCAGCTTCTCAATCAATCGCTCGCGTACGAAAACCAGACGCTTACAATCGAACCGATTTTGCAGAAAAGCCAAATCCCGCTCTTTGCATCCAACGACCGGCGGACTGTCTACATCCCCGCCGAAGGCGCGGCCGTGTGCCGCTATTTTCACGATCTATGGGCGCAAGAGAGCGGGGAAGAAGATTCACTCAAAGCGACACTCGCGGGTTTTGCCGTCATTGCTTCTTTCGCGGGTATCTAAGTGCAAAGCGTTCTCTTTGTCTGCTTGGGAAATATTTGCCGCTCGCCTTTAGCGCAAGGTATTTTTGAACACGAATTAAAGAAACAAGGGCTCGATTCTCAATTCGATGCGGACTCCGCAGGCACCTCGGGCTGGCATGAAGGCGAGCCGCCGCACAAAGGTTCGATTGCGATCGCAAAGAAATACGGAATCTCCATCGAACGCCAAAAAAGTCGGCCTGTCCACGCGAAGGATGGAGAGCTTTTCGACTACATCCTCGCGATGGACAATCAAAACCGTGCTTCGCTCCTCGATGAATTTCGCTTTCCTACAAACAAAATTCATCTCATGCGGGATTTCTCTCGTGAGGTGCCGCTTCAGAAAGGGCTCGCGGTACCTGACCCCTGGGGCAAGGGAGGCGAAGCGTTCGAGGAAGTCTTTGCCATTCTCGAAGACGCTGTGCAGGGGTTTATCGAGCTTCTAAAGAATCGCACGTCTTTATAATAGTTAGTCACGGGCGTGAGCTTACCAGAGGTAGAAGCCGTGCAATGGCGGATAGAAACCACAGCACCTGTCCTTTTGACGTAAAACTCACCGGCAGCACGGCCATTTTCTCCCAGTAGGTAATCCTTACTGATTATTACACGCGCCGCTATTGCGGCACTTGCGCAAGTCGATGACAGCCTTTTCGCTGATAATTGCCATCTCCGTAATGGCATTCTGCACCGCCCACGTCCCGGCATTTGTCCAAGTGCCGTGGCTGGAAGAGGAAAGCGTGTCATAGCCCGAGCGCGATTTTATGTGGTATGTACGGAACGCCTGTTCCATGAGTAGGTAATTGATATTGCCGACATCGCGGTTATAGCGGTTCTGCCACGTGTTTGCATACGCTTGGCTCGGGATATATCCCTGTTCATAGTTAATTCCGGCACTTCCGCCGACCACCCGGTCGCCGTATTGCGTGTCTGCATAGGCTTCGTAATCCCCGTGGTTATACCCAATCGTCGACCAGATATGCGATTGTTGCGTAAAGTCCCCCGCCCAATGCTGCACGACTGCGAAATAGAGCGTCTCCGCTCCGGCAATAGCATAGTAGCGGCCCACAATCGGTCCTTTTTGAAGAGAGTGGTTTTTTGACTGTAGCCCTTCCAACCACATTTCGTTGTAATAGAAAGTCGAGACATTTGTCGCAGGTTCATAAATCACCCAATCTTCGTCGCCATAAAGAATATGCCCTGAACCCGGTGCGACGTTTGGAATTTGTGTCGTGCCATCATAGTCGGCGCCGTTATCGGGACAGTTACCCAAGAGCATCCAGTCGCTGAAGCAGTTGTAGTTCATACCATCCGCCTGTTCGGTGCGCATGCTGCCCGACCCACCGGACACGGGCGTCGTCGAGCCGTTTTGCTGGTAGTCGATAGCGGGGTTTGCTTTGTAAACGGTTGAGATCCCCTGCCATTCAGCGCAAGTGCTGTGCGTGCAGCCAGGCAGGTTGACTGTCATTTGCGCGTTGTTCATGAAGACCGCCAAAGTGTAGTCAATCCCCATATCGGGAAATCCATACGTCTGGTTGTAACCATAACCGTCGTATGTGTTATAGTTATTCGTCATGAGCTTATTGCCGTTTTCGTTTGTCTTGAGCAGGTTGACGAAATGGAACCACGAGCTAAAATTATTGGCATAAAGACCCATGTCGGGGACGTGCCAGCTAAAGAAAAGAAGGTCGTCCCAGAAGGCGTCCCAGAAATAGTCGGGTTTATCGCCGCCGATGCGTTGGATGCCAATCGCACCGCACTGGATGTTGCCGCCGTATTTCATGTCTTCAGACGTATAATTCATGTTGACGCACGTGCCCGTGTAGCGGCCGCCCGCCTTGGCCTTGAGGTAGTCGGCCGCCCAACGCATTTGGTTCGTGCCTTGAAACTCCATGTAGAGAAAGCCGTCTTCGGGCATGTTTTGGTGTACTTTGACTGTGAATGCGGTAAGCGGCGTGAGGGAGAGGAAGATCGCCCCACCGACCGAGGCGACGGTGCGAAAGCGACTAACTATGCGGGGAAAACTGTGGGATTTCCCCCAAATCCGACTAACTATGCGAAAACTGCCGCCAAAATGCAGGTTTCGACTAACTATTACAGAAATACCGGGAAATTCTCGCCCCAAGCGAGTAACTATTCGCGAAGCAGAGCCTGCCATCCGGCAAATCCGACTAACTATTCCAAAAACTAAGCCACCTTGATCGTTTTTACTGCGCATACTGGACCTGTACGTTAAAAACTCCGCCTTGGATTGCCTTGAGATCAGCTCCGCTCACTGAGTTCGAGAACCGCCCCACCCCACCAAAGCTGCCTTCGTAAGAGACAACCTTGCCCTGGGAGACGACGGGCACGAGCCGCACCCTAAACGATGTGTTCGCAAACGAACCATTGCGAATCACCCCTTCGCCAGTTTGCAATTTTTCTTCACGCGACATCGTATGCCAGCGTGGTTTCACACGCCGGTACTCGACACGCTTCTTGTGGCGGCGTTTTTTCACTGTGTCGTGGGCGGAGCTTCGTTGCGTATTTACCGTGGGGTCGTCTTCCAACTCACCGGTATCGACTTCAACGCGTTCGCTATACGTTTCGTCGGTCGGCTTCGCAAATTGGATTTGCGGTAGGA
>CAUJII010000026.1 GCA_963205035.1 Spirochaetota bacterium | reverse complement strand
GCCTTCAACTACGAAGCGCACACGTCCGAGTTCGACAAGCTCGGCAAGATACCTGTACTCAAGGCCCGCATGAACCCCGACCTGCACATGGCTGACAACCTCAAGAACACCGGTTCGGCTAACCTGTTCGTGGTCTTCGGTGAACCTGACATTGAGATCAGCAAGACCAAGAAAGACCAGTACGTCGTGAAGGTCAAAGGGGTCGATGTGTTCAAGCCTCAAACCGGCGAAGTCGAATCTGGCGGTCCCGACAGCATCGCTCTCTGGATGATCGACACCGACTATAACGAGGAGAGTTTCTTCGTTCGGCATTCGTACTTTCTCGGAGCGAATGATCCGTATAAGGCACTCAAGACCACACTCAAAGCCGAGATAGACGAAGAAGCCTGGGAAAGCCTCAACAGTGACACCTCGCGGCCGTTCGATAAGCCAACGACTGGAAGAATTGCGGTGAAGGTGATCAATCACTTAGGTGATGAGGTGATGAAGGTGTTTAAGGTGGAGTGAGGCTATACGAAAACATTTATGTGGCGATCCGCTTTTTCTGATCAGGGATCGCTAAAACCCACTGAAACAGTCCCACCTAAACTCCTCTCACCTTCCTCTTGACCCGTTAGCGCAGACTTCGGCTCTACACCATGAACTCGATTATTCTCCGCAAGAAGCGCGGTGAGAAGCTCACAAAAAAAGAAATCTTTCGCGTGATTGAAGGCACGACCACGGGAGAAATCCCAGATTACCAAATCGCGGCGCTTCTCATGGCCATTTGCTTTCAAGGCATGGATGTCGAAGAGCGAAGCTATCTCACGCAGGCTATGGCGCAAAGCGGAGAGAATCTCGACTTCTCAACGATCGTGGGCGTCAAAGTCGACAAGCACTCCACGGGTGGTGTCGGCGATAAAATCTCTCTCATGCTCGCTCCTTGGCTTGCTGCGGCCGGTAAATTTGTTCCGATGATTTCAGGGCGTGGCTTGGGTTTCACCGGCGGCACTCTCGACAAACTCGCAGCGATTCCGGGTTATACATTTGAATCCAACGGGAAGAAGCTCACGGATTTACTGCGCCACACAGGATGCTTTGTGATTGGTCAAAGCGCTGCGATTGCACCGGCGGATCGAAAAATTTACGCGCTGCGCGACGTCACAGCGACAGTCGACGAGATTTCTCTCATCACAGCGTCGATCTTGTCGAAGAAGCTCACAGAAGATCTCAATGAACTTGTGATGGATGTCAAATGTGGCAGCGGGGCTTTTATGCAGAACTTGAAAGATGCGAAGGCTTTGGCCCAATCGATTGCTTTGACAGCGCGCCAAGCGGGTGTCGAGACAAGCTGCCTCATCACCGCGATGGATTATCCATTAGGCCGTTTCACTGGAAACACAATCGAGACTTTTGAAGCGTTTGAGTTTTGCAAACCGCAAGGGATCTATATCGAAACAGCCCAAAAGCTTTATGGTTCGAGGGCAACCATGACAACCACCGAAAAATTGGTCGCCCCTCTTGTTGAAATTACAGTAGAACTCGCGGCGGCGATGCTCGATAAGAGCGCCAACAAGAATCAACAAGCGAGAGAGAAAGCAATACGCCAACTTCTGACTCTTTGGCAAGACGGCAGCCTCTACCGGAAAATGCAAGACTGGGTCTCTTCGCAAAAAGGCTCTCTCGCGGGACTCAAAAGCAAAGCGCACGAAATTCTCGCTGCGTTTGAAAAATCCTCCCCCACGAATGTTTTTACTTTCAAAGCAAAAAACTCCGGCTACTTGGCGCATGCAGATGGCCGAGCGATCGGAAACCTCATGGTCGATTTAGGTGCGGGTCGCAAGAAGTCGACCGATGCCATCGACGACCGCGTGTCTCTCGAAATGCTCGCGGCGCATGGCACAGAATGTAAGAAGGAGAGCGTGATCTTACGCATCTATAAACCCGACCTCACAGACGCCGACCGCGCTCAAATCCAGAGCGTCTGCGAGAAGGCGCTCAATGTGATAAAGACAAAGCCTAAGCCGCAAAAGCAAATTCTTGCGCGCTTATAAGTGGTATTTATCCCCCGCCCGCGTAAGCCTGCACGAGTTTAGGCTTAGAACTCGCTGGCACGATTTTTTCTGCATTAAGCCTGCAAGTCAAAAATCAAGCCACGGATTTGCCCCATGAGATGCAGCGCAATCACTACATCTTGGTTGCGTCGCAAGAGCCCCGTATAAAGCTCGGCAAGATTAGAATCGATTGTTTTGATAATTTCGTAGCGGCGCTGCTTCCTGTCTTCCCAGCCGTGGAGTCTATAGCCTTTCTGCAAAAGCAAATCGCAAAGTGCGCGGACTGTTTTTCGGTACGATTCAAACTTCGTCGGAGACGGCATGGCGGCAAATTCGTCTTCTTCGCTTTGAAGCTCTTGCATCAAATCTTCAAACGATTTCTTCTTCGAGCCGCTGCGCGACTCGACCATCTGCGCCATAATGTGTGAAAAAGTCGCAGCCACGCCACGGCCCTCTGCGGCGGGCTTTGTTGGCGTTGCGCCAGAGCGCAGAAATCCGTCGTTTAGAGAAATTTTACTTTCTAAGCCGACCTCGCGCATAGACTATCATCGGCAGATTGGAGAAAAAGTTTAGCTGCCCACGTTCAGGTGGTTGATACGCGCACGCCCTTCAAAGATAACTCCCTCGTCGACCAAGAGATTCGCCGCGACAATATCTCCCATCACACGCGCATTTTTCATAAGGTGCACAAAATCGAGCGCATAGATGTTCCCGTCGACGCGGCCCGATACGATGACGCTATCTGCCTCGACATTCGTCTTGACAAGCCCCGTCGGTCCGATGATGACTTGGCTTGTCGTGCGCACCGTTCCGCTCACTGTGCCATCGACGCGCAACGCTCCCGTCATCTCGAAGTCGCCATGGAAGCTATCGCCCTGCCCTACATAACTCGAAATAACCGCAACTGCCTCGACTTCTTTCTTCATAGTCATGCTCCTGCCAACGGTAAGTAAGGCAGCGGATTGACTGCCTCGACGCCAATATGCACTTCATAGTGCAAGATGCTTTCAAAGTTATCGTCGGAATGGCCCACGTAACCCATATTCTCGCCCTTATTGACTTTCTCTTCTTGCGACACGGTGACGTTTTCGAGCCCCTTGTAGACCGTCTCGTAACCGAAATTATGCCGGATGCGCACCGTATAAGTAAAGTTCGCTTCTTTATTAACTGCGACGACTATGCCGGGTGCAGTCGCCTGCACTACGGCTCCGTAGGGGACAGAAATATCGACCCCTGAATTATAAGAAACGTTCAAGCGGTGTGCAAGCCTTACAAAACCGTAAGGATTGATAATGTAACCTTGTGCGGGCCAAATTGTCGGAGTGTTCTTGAGAACCCTCTCGCGCTTCTTGAGATATTCCTGAATTTGCCCTAACGAACTACGCGAAATCTCCATGTCATGCAGCATGCGGTTCATCAGAAAAATTTCGAGAGGAATTTTTTCCGGATCTTTACTTTGGCTTGTCTTCTGCTGCAAGTCTGCCAACTGCTTTGCAAAACTGTCGTTCAACGCCGCGTTCTCGTCGCCCTTCGAGAGAGTATTGAGCGCGTTCAGGTTTTGACGAATATCTTCGTAAGATTTACTGAGTTCGATAATCTCTTGGCGTACCTTCGCAAATTGAACCTCCGCATCTTTGTGAGAAAGACGCAACTTGTCGACTTCTTGGATTGTGCTCGTGTGCCGAATCACCAGAAAGGCGCTCACCAAGAGAACGACTCCCAAAATGGAGCTGACTAAGATGAGCGTAAAATTGCTGATATGATAATTGCGGATCTTGAGCTCGTTGTGCGGAATAAACATAAGAGTAAGTCGCTCTTTGCGTTTTTTCCGCACCCAAGTGAAAATCTTTTGCTGATTTTTTGCAAACTTACCGATGGCAACCGTCGTCGCCGCAACCGTCGCCCTGCCACGCTGTCCCCACGAAGGCGAACGCACCACAACTTCAGAAGGTTGGCCAGTGTCGATGGTGCTCTTCGTAGACTTGCCGCTTCGCTTTGCCTTGCCTTTCTTGTTCTTTTTAGCGGAAGATTTTTCCATGGAGCTACCGTCAGCCTTAAGGCTCTTTCCCCGATGTCAATTCAACCAGAGGAATGGCTAAAGTGGAAAAGATTTTTTGTGTTGCGACACCGTTCTCAAGAACGCTTTCTTCGAAAAGAGCAAGCGAAGCGCCAAACAGGAACGCCCATCGCCTTGAGAGTGTTAATCCCACGCCCAAGCCGAAAGGCTCGCCTTGAAAGCGGTCATCCCACGTATTGTTTAGTCTAAAAAACGGATCGAAAATTTTTGTTTCGTATTCTTTGGGTATGCCAGTCACACCACCGCCCATCGGCTCGACGCAATTCGTTAAGGCAAGCACCAGATGCGTTTCAGAAAGAAAAGCTATCGCATCGATTCGTGAGTTCGCTGGCGCGAATTTGTAAGCATTGAGCAAGACCTCGCTCCAGATGAGTTCAAGCGCGTCTGCGTTAAAGCTTATTTTAGCGGACAAAGACACCGGGTGGATTTCTAAACGCTGCCCTTTGATTTGTCTAAAGGGCTCCATTTTTTGGGCCGCACGGCGAAGGATGTCGGAGACGCTCTCGATAGAAAGAGTCTCACTCGAATAGTTTTTTTGTAGCGCGTTCAAAATCGTTTCGATACTCTTGAGCCAAGCGCGCGCTGCGTTCGCGTTATGGATAAGCGATTCAATCGTTTCATTCAGCGCAGAATTTTCTGTCTGCTTCCACAGCATCTGGATAAAATCAACCGAGGTGAGAACTCCTCCCAACCCCAAACCTTGCGCAGAGGAGTGCAACACGTTACGCAACAGTTGAATCGTGAGTTCTATCTTGGCTTCGTCGAGCGGAGTATTTGGTACGCTCGACAAAAATTGTTTGTCAGCAGAGCGGCGTTCGATTATGCTTTGCAATGTTTCGCAAAGCGCGGCGTCTACCGAATGAAGAGCCTCACCGGCTGTCATTCCAGAAAAATTCGTGAGCTCTGCGCGCGACATGGTTACATTAGGTTGTGGTCGAGGGCGTACTTCACAAGATCGCTCATTGTTTCAATGTCGAGTTTTTCGCGTATGTTTGCGCGGTGCGCTTCGACTGTGCGCGAGCTGATATCGAGCCTTTCGCCGATTTCTTTGCTCGTTAAACCGTTCGCCGTATAGCTCAAGATTTCTTTCTCGCGTGGCGTGAGCAAGTCTGTTGAAAGAGGACTCGATAAATCCGTCGTGTAATTATTGATGATGTAGGTCGTCATTTCAGACGAAATTGCTTTTTTCCCCTGACGGATATCGCTAATCGCCGACAACAACTTGTCGTATGTTTCTTCTTTCAGAAGATAACCCATGGCACCACGCTGGAGAGCGCGCTTCAAAAAAAGTTTCTCTTTATGCGTCGTGAGAACCATGACAGCAATTTTCGGATATTCGGCATGCATCACGTCTAATACTTCGATTCCATTCAGAATCGGCATATTCAGATCTAAGATCACGAGGTCGCACGGTATTTTTTTTAAGAGGTCTAAGAGCTCTTGGCCATTCGCGGCTTCGGCGACCACTTTGAATTGTGGCTTGGTTTCAATGAGGACTTTGATTCCATCGCGGAGCATGGAATGGTCGTCAGCCAAGATAATTCGATAAGGCGTGCCGATAACAATAAGTGAGCCGTTTTGCATAGAGAACGCTTGAACTATGCCTCGGTTGCGCTCTCTAAAACTTGGCGAACAATATCCAAGAATTGTGCAGGCCTAAAAGGTTTCACAATCCAACCGTCGGCACCTGCCTCGGCTCCCTTTTTTCGCATATCGTCTTCTGATTCGGTTGTCAGAGCTAAGATGGGGATGTCGGAATCTATCTGGCGGACGTCTTCGATGAGCTGGATGCCGTTTTTGTTCGGCATATTGATATCAGTGATAATCATATCAAATTTTTGCGCTTTGAATTTTTCGACCCCTTCGACACCGTCGTTGGCGAGCACAACCTCGTGCCCTGCACCCTTGAGAACGAGATCGACCATCTTGCGCATAGGCTCAGAATCATCGATTGCGAGTATTAGACTCATAACTCGACATTTCGTATTCCTGCAACGCCACGTAAAGTAGGGTTCGAGTAAGGGGGTGGGATAAATCAGGTGGGGCCACGGAGTTTAAGCGGAAACTCGCGTAAGCGATACGAAGAGACGATTCTTTCCGCGCTGCCCGAGCGGTAATCGGCACAAATTGCTTCGGATCTGTCCAGTAAGTCGTCTTTGAAGTGGAGGGCATTCGGGTCGCAACTTTGCTCGGCTCAAGCGACGGTCATGGCAACCGACTGTTTAGGTATCCTCGACACCGGCGGCGTAGGCGCGGCCTATATACAAGTTCGTAGGCAATGGATGTATTCAGCGTACGACAGGCCTTTTTTCGCGATGAGGACCGCCTTCCGAGCCGTTTCGAGCCCGCCGTTCTCATTTTTTTCGGTGACTTTTTGGTAGTTAATAAAATAGTCAGGAAAACTTTTGCGCCGGGCATACCGAGCCGCCCAAAATTGATGATTCCGCGCTGAGTACGCCGACCCGCGTCGAGGCGAATGCAGGTACATCTCGACAAACCGCGGCATGAACACCCGAATCGCGAAGTCGACGAACCGCGAGACCGACTCGCCCGAATGAATCGTCCGCTGCCAAAGCACGCCGTAGAGGTTTTTATCAACCCGCCAGGGCCTTATGACGTATTTAGTCTCGTCAGTCTGGATGTTGTACCGCCGTGCGGATGCGGTCCAAGGACCGCCGGAGCGCCAGCGTAACACGGACTCTTTACAGAGCAGCGAAATAATTTCGCCCTCGCCCCAGTGAATCCCATGCCGGGCGAAAATGAGTTGCGCGGCTTTGAGTCGCCGGTACGATTTCTCGCGCAGCGAAACCGATGTCTGATGATATTCCATAAATACTCCCCCTCTATATATTAAATACCCAGAAACCGTGTTTTTTTCTCACGAAATTTGAACTTTTTTTCAAAAATCACAAAAAAAGTCCGAGCTTTGTATTAACCACCACAAAAACGCGGATTTTCAGGAAACCAGGGAATTTGTAATAGTTATTACATTAATCACGGCGCCCTGGAGCTGAGCCGAGTTCTAAGCCTAAACTCTTTACAGCACCTTCGACACTCGTGGTCTGCCGTATGCTTTGGCGTTTATGCGCACTGGGGTCTTTCCTTGCAGTCTTCTTCACCGCTCAACTCATCAGAGCTGCTGACACACCCGCCACCACGCCTCAAACGACAATCGAGAAGAGTGTAAATACCACGGGCGGGGCAACAGCAACAGCAAACGAAACTTTTGCCGAAGCGGGTCGGTGGCGCTTTGGTTCAGACCCCACCGTTTGGGTGATGATATTTCTCTTCAACCTTTCGCTTTTTGTCGTGTTAGAGCGTATCTATGTTTTACGCAAAGCACAGGGCGACACGGCGGGGCTGGTCACCTATTTGACCGAATCTTTATATAAAGGAATAAATCCACCCGATATTGCAAAAGAGGCCGCCGAAAAGAAATTTGGCTTGGAAGGAAAGGTAGCCGCCAGCGCGCTTAAAGGATGGGAAAAAGGCGAGCACGCGATGCGCGAATATGCAGAGGCGGCGCTCATTGCAGAGAGGCGCTCGCTTGAAAAGCGGCTCGTCATTCTTTCGACCCTGGGGAATAACACGCCTTTCATCGGCCTCTTAGGCACCGTTTTGGGGATTATGAAAGCGTTCCGCGATATGGCCGAGATGGGCGACTCGGGCCCGGCAGTTGTCATGCGTGGGATTTCCGAAGCGCTCATTGCAACGGCGATGGGGCTCGCGGTCGCAATCCCCGTCGTCATTGCGTTCAACGCGCTTTCGCGCGCTGTGCAAGAAAAACTTTCTCAAGCTGAAGAAGTGTCGACGCTTTTGCGCGCAATACGCCTCAACCAATAACATGGCGGGCTCTTCAAAGAACAATAACTCGCCGATCAGCGACATCAACGTCACGCCGCTTGTCGACATTATGTTGGTGCTCGTCATCATCTTAATGGTGACCGCAGAGTTCACGCGCTACAAGACAGTTCCGGTGCAACTGCCTAAGGTGAACGCCGCAGCTCTCAAGAACGAACCGCACCGCTTGACAGTGACTCTTAAAAAAGCGGGGCAAGTCTACGTTCAAGACAAGGCGACGAAAGATTTGAATGAAGTCCACGACCTGGTGAAGGCGGCGAAGGAAACGTATCCCGATCTCGCAGTCATCGTGCGCAGCGAAGGCGAAAATCCCTACAGCAAGGTTTTGCAGGTTTTGGAAAAAATCCGCGAAGCCGGCGCGTCTAAAGTAGGGCTTGCCGTCGACGCAAAGAAAACAAATTGAGATACAAGTGCGTAACCGCGATGAATTTCTTCTCGACCCGTCTCAAGAAGACCCGTGGTTTACATCTGTTCCAGCGCTCGTCAGCTTTGTACTCCTCTCTCTCGTAATACTGATTATTCCCATCGCTCTGCTTCTTGTGCACACGTCATGGGTTCTGCTTTGGTATGTTGGCTACCCTTTGCTAATCGCACTCTCGCTTTTCTTGCGTTACAAAAAATTTTTCTATTTTGCAAGCATTCTCGCAATCGTTGGAGTTTACGGAATTTTGGTGTGGCTCATGTGGCTCATGGGATTTGAAAAAGTAACACCTCTCATGTGCTGGATTGTGGCGCTCTTACCCTGGGTTCTATTCGACGAAGAGCGTACGGTGACGGCAATTTTTCTCTCGGCAGCTCCAGTCGCTTTTTCGTTTGTTGTGCACGACTTGCCGAAAGGAGAGAGGATTCTTTTTCCGGCGGAACAGGAACTCGTGAAGCAAATCTTGAATATCTCGATTGCATTGGGTGCCTTCAGTTGCATCTATGCACTCCGGCGGCAATACTGGCGATTGAAAAAACGCCGCAGCATGGAATCCGAATTCTACTCTACAATTTTAGACAGCATTCCATTACCTATCATCATTAAAGATGGGATTACTTTAGAATACGTCTATTTTAATGAAGCAGCAGAGCTAACGTATGACCTCACGCGAGGAAGTATCCAATCGAACAAGACGACTTTTTCCGAAGCATCGGCGGCGGCTGTCTCCAACCTCGACCACGAGGCGTTGCGCAGCGTCTCGTTCCATCTCGAGGGCGAAGAAAGCCTCGTACACCAAACAGGACTTGTCTGGAAATTTAGAACGTACCGCATCCCGTTGCAAATCCAAAGCTCTGGTCGACGTCTTCTCGTAACCATCAGCGAAGACTTGCGTGCAATGCAGCTTCTCATGGAGCAAGCGGAAGAGAACCGAGCATTTACGCAAAAGATATCACACCTACTCCTCCCCCTTGTCTTGCGCTTTGACCCCCTAACGCAACATCTCTCTGTCTTAAGGTCTCTCCATCCCCGTTTTGAAAATAGTACGCTCCGACAAAATGTCATAGACTATATCGAAGCACGCTTTCTTGAACAAGGAATTCCGAGTGCGGCGACGCAGCACCTTTTTCAAATCGACGGTGCACGTTATATCGTGTTTTATGGCAAGCTACCACAAAGCGAAGACTGCCATGCGGTTGTGTTAGCCTTAAACGCGACCGAGTTCCTAATTGGCGGTTGAGGTAATGCCATTTTCAGGCCGAAGCAAGAAGGCAGCCATTACCCATAACACGCTTCGGAAAACCATCGCTAATACCGTCCGCATTTCGTAGGGCCTACCCACCGCGATATGCACTCCAAGTGCTGCAAAGACGAGAAGCGTCGAGAGCGCAATGGCCGCGGCCAAGTAAAAAGCACACCGTGGGCGCAGCAAGAGAGCGAACGCACAAAGCACATAGACGAAGCCCAGAATAAAATTTGACCAGAGGACGAAATCGACATAATTCCCCGCTGCAGTCTTTGCTTCGACGCTCCAAAACAAGACGTCACCGCCTGATTTGACTGTTGCAATACCAAAGACGAGGGTCACTGCCGCCAAGATGTAGCGGACAATTTTTCGTCTCGGATTTTCATTTTCGATAGGCTTTGTCATATTTTTTTCCTTTGCCAGTTCTTTTTTGCCTGCCCTTTTTCTTCGTGGGTTTTGCCATCACGGATATTATAGATACGCTGAAACGTCGGTATGATTTTCTCGTCATGCGTAACGACAATGACAGCGGTCTCGTATTGCGCTGCAATTTCGTTCAAGATACGAATGACCCCCAGCGCGCGCTCGCTATCGAGGGGTGCGGTCGGTTCGTCTGCAAGAATAACAGGCGGCTTGTTTGCAAGCGCACGCGCTATCGAAACCCGCTGTTGTTCGCCACCGGAAAGTTGCGAAGGCATAGCCTTTGCACGGTGGGCTACATCGAGAGCCTCAAGGAGTTCCAACGCTCGGCGGCGGGCGTCGCGCTTCGAATGCCCTGCCAGCATCGGCAGAAGCGCAACGTTGTCGGTTACATCCAAAAACGGTATAAGATAGGGCGCTTGAAATACAAAGCCGATTTTGTCACGACGCAGAGTTCGCAAGTCTGGAATGAGCCAACCGTTATCGTAGATAACCTCGTTTCCAAGAACCATCGTTCCGCCGGTCGGTTCGATGACCGCGCCGAGGCACTTGAGAAGCGTACTTTTTCCGGAACCTGAAGGGCCGATTAGTCCGACCACCTCTCCGGGTAGAACCTGCATATCAACACCCTTGAGCGCATCGACTGCCGTATCGCCCGAACCGTAGCGTTTATGGAGTGCAGAAATTTGAATTCCCGTAGATGTCGAACGACTCAAAGAAGCATCCATCCACGGCGTATCGAGGCCATTAGCCACCGATAGCCTCCGCAGGGTCGACTTTGAGCGCGACACGGATTGAAATTAGACTCGCAAGCGCACAAATAACGATGACCGCTATAAATCCCCTGAGCGAATCTTCGCTGAGCATGAGTACGTGCTTTGGAAATGCAGGCGCCCAAAAAGTTGCGGCAATTTTACCGACAACAAACCCGATAACGCCGAGCCCCAAAGCCTGCTGCATAATCATCTGAGCAATCGTTCGATTGTTCGTGCCAATGAGTTTGAGGACGGCAATTTCTCGGATTTTCCCCATTGTCAGCGTATAGATAATAAACGCAACAATCGCCGCGCTCACAATAGCAAGAATGACAAGAAACATACCAATCTGTTTTGCAGCGGTGGCGATGAGTTTGCCGATTAGGATTTCTTCCATTTGGGTGCGCGTAAACGCCTGCAAACGCTTCCAGCGGCGAACAGACTCTGCAACCTCTTCGGGAGCGAATCCGTTTTTGATTTGCACGAGCACAGCGTTGACATAGGGATTCACGCTTTGCGAGGCAATGACTCCCTGCACAAGACCCGGAACTCCCGGACGGTTGAACGCGGGGTTGGCTTCGGTGCGGCGTCGCTGCTGTTGGATTGCATCGTTGTCTTTCAGAAATTGCGCTTCCTGAGCATCCTTAAGAGGAATAAAGACCATCGGATCGCCGCCAGAAGAAACCATGCGGCGCGTCAGACCCACGACACGGTAATAGTTCCGACGGATTTGAATTCTATCTCCCAGAGCAAAACCGGATGCGATATCGGCAACCGCTTCATAGTGCCCGCGCGTAATATGCCGTCCCGCGAGCAAATAACCCGGCTGCCCGGGTTCGCCGGGACCTCCCGCCACGACACCAACGACCGTCACTCGGGTTTCGGCTTTTTGGTTTTTGACTTGCATATTGAGATACGTAACGTTGGCCGCTCGTGCAACGCCGGGAATACTCAGTATGCTGCGGTAAGTATCGTCGTAAACGCTCGATGGTTCGGCATAAGGGCCGAGGGTATCCTTTTGAACGACCCAAATATCCGCCCCGCTATTATCGAGAAGCGTCGTGGCATCGTCGACCATACCACGGTAGACTCCTGCCATCGTGAGTGTGACACCGATAAGCAAACCAAGGCCGACACCCGTGAAGACAAATTTCCCCCACGAATGTACGATGTCGCGGCCTGCAAGGCTAATCACCGCTTAACTCCAACAAGCGATTTGACAATTTTGATCCGGCTATGCGGTTTGAGTTGCGCTTGGCTATACACCACAACTCTCTCGCCTGCTACGAGACCGCTTTCAATCTGCACGTTACCTTCGAGGTCCGCTACGCCTGCCTTGACTGGTGTAAAGCGGATTTGGGTTGAATTGTTCTCCAACTTCCAAACGCCTAACTCTCCAGAAATACGCACGAGGCTGGCGTTCGGAATAACAGGCTTGGCTGCAAGCGGCGGTAGTTTAATAGTCACCTCTGCAAGTTCGCCAATGGGAGGAAGCGGAGACGGCATTTTTTCAAACACGACTTTCGCAAGTGTTTCTTCTGTGATTGCATCCGCAACGGGCTCTATGCGTAAAACGCGGCCCGTGAGCGGAGCGCTTTGCGAACGAAGCAAAATTTGGGCTTGCAGACCTGAGCGTAAACCTGCCGAAGCTACCTGGTCGAAGCGCACATTGAGCCAAAGCGACTTGGGATCTACCACCTCGACGACCGCCTGCCCTTGAACGACTGTGGTTCCGGGTTCGGCGCCTCGCTGCGTAACGAGTCCAGCAACGGGAGAAAGCAGTCGAAGGTTCGCGCTAACACGCAATGGGTTCTTTGCGCTCCCTGAGACGCGGGCTAAGTCTTCGCGGGCAGCACGCACATTTTCGCTCGCGACTGTCTTTTCTATTTCGGTGGCATGCGAACCCTCTGCGAGAACTTCGCTCTGTTTTCTCTGTGCTTCCGCCAGACGCGTCTTCGCATCGGCTTCTTCTTGTAAGAGCGAGCCACGGATGAATTCTCTTTCCGCATCCGAATTTTGAAGGATGTCCAAATCGGGCCTTTCCATTTCAGCAACTAGCTGACGCGCACGCACTCGGTCCCCCACGTGGACATACACCTGTTTGACGCGCCCCGGCTGATTAGGCCCAATCTTAAAGAGAGATTTGGCCTCGACATTCCCCACTCCAAAAAGCGCTGGAAAAATTTCTCTCTCTTCGACGGTTGCGGCTGTGACTGGGATACGCGCCAAGGGCCCGGTTCGAAGAGCGACGAAAAAAAATAGCGCAGCCAGCGGCAACACGACGGCGAGCACAAGCACCGCACGCTTCTTTAAGAGAAGCCGCAGATTAGCAAAGAGCTTCGACAACAGGGGAATAATTTTCTTGTTCGACTTCATAACTTTGTCCTCTTTTTTTGTTTCGTAGATTTTTCTTTTTCAGGCGCGGCTTTGATGCCATTGAGCATCGTATCGACGAGGACTTCGATATCCTCATCGTCATCGCCGCTAAACTCCAAGCCAAGAATTGTTCGTCCCAGAACAAAGCCCATAATTTGCGGCATGAGGAGACTCATGAGTTGCTCCGTTGGCATCGCACGCAGTTGGCCCGCTTCTTGAAAGGAATGAATTTTTTGCCGCATCACGGGAAAGAGTTCCGCCTGAAGGACTTTGAGCATGCGGCTGCGGAGTTCTTCGTTGAGCGGCAATTCTTGCAATAGAATGCGCAAGTGTTTTTGCCTGTCTCGCGCAAATTCGAGCCGCTCGCGAACCAGGGCCCCAAGGAACGAACGCGCAGTTTCATGCGGCGCTTTCGCAACATTCTTGGCGCCTCGTATTGCTAAGGGCACAAGCGCCGTTGCAAGGATGGGAAACACTGCTTGCCGCAAGAGCGTCGCCTTATTTTTGAAATACTTAAAGATGAGTCCTTCGGAAACACCGGCACGCTCGGCGATTGCCAGCGTCGAAGAGGCGGAATATCCTTTCTCGGCAAATTCGTCGATAGACGCTTGGATGATCTTCCTCTGCCCTAAGGGCATCGCCTCGATAGACTCTTCGAGTTCCGTCCAACTCGAGTGAATAGCCTGCTTTTGTTTCGTGCGCTTCAATATACCCTCGCTCGCAGGAGTAAGTAAGTGCTTACTCACCTTGTCAAGAATATTATGCTCTGGGTTCTGTTCTGAGCGCACGGGATAAATAGAAGTAATTGACGCTCGCTGCGCCCGAACATCCTTATCCCCCATGATCGACGTTGGCGAAGAAATAAAAATCCAAAGCAGCTCGGGCCCCACGAGCCTCTTTTTGCACATCCCTTATATCAATTACATTTTTTTCTTTTTTCAGGGACGGGGTGCCTACAACATTGTCAAGAACCTGTACCAATATAAGAAAGAAGTTCCGGGGTTTTTTCGCTCCGCATGGCTCACCGCAAGATTTGCCGTCGTGAGCACGATTGCATCGACCCTCATCTACAGCTTGCTCCTCGTCATGGGATATAACCCGTTTGGCAAAGTTCTGGCAAAGTATATCTACTTTTTTGGAAACCTCGTCGGTTCGGCGCTTCCTGCGAGTCAATTTGTGCTTCTCTTCGGAGAAGTCCCCGGAAGTTTGATTTTTCCGGCTTTCAGCCCAGCGACTTTTATTGCACTCGTCACTCTCACGTTTGGCACATACTTCCTATTTGGCATGGCAGGTGCACTACTTGCCATTTTTAACATCAAGGCCGACATCCGCCGCACACAATTCTATTAACTTGCAGGCGCAAGATTTCAGAGGTAGTGCAAAAAGTTAAACCGATTGTGCGCATCAACATGGCGATGACGTTAGACGGCCATGTCGCACACCCAACCCAATCGTGGAATTTCGGCAGCGCAGAAGACAGACGCCGCATGGATCGGTTACGCTCCTGGGCCGACTGCCTCATCGTTTCGCGAAAGACCCTCGAACACGACGACATGGACTTGCGCGTCAGAACGAAGCCGCAAGACAAGCACCCCCATCCAGTCATTCTGACACACTCATCAAAACCGCTACGTACGAATTTGCATATTTTGAAGCATTCGCATACCGTGGGCGAGATTTGGGTGAGCCATGAAAACAGAGCGCTCACTCTGAGTAAAATTTGGCCCGAGCAGAAAAAACCGTGGAGGGTTTTCTCATACGCGGCTATCGACGAAATCGTTGAATCGCTCAACAAGCGTGGGTTCACAAAAATCCTCTTAGAGGGCGGACCTACTCTGAACGGCATGTTTTTTGAAAGAAATCTCGTGGATGAGCTGAACCTCACGCTTCTGCCCATTTTGTGGGGCGGCACAACGCATGACCGGACGGTGGTGACGCCCGCGCCTCTACCGCTCACACGTTTCACGTTGCGGCGTGCGGAAAAACGAAAGAATGAAATGTTCTTTCGCTATGTGCGCAAAGAGCAATTTTAGGCGGGAACGCGCTCCCTCACGCCTGTCTCTTGAAAAGAGCAAACACCTCGTCTCTATTGAGCTTCACCAAAGTCGGGCGGCCGTGCGGGCAGCGCATCGGTTCCGCGCATCGACGCAATCTGCCAAGAAGCTCGCTAAAATTTTGTAGCGACGTATTTTCTCCTTTGCGGATGGCATGACAGCACGAGAGGTCTTTAGCCCACTGATCAAAAAGTGCTGCGTCAGAAACCCATTCAGTTTTTTCAATGAGTGTGAGCGCTGTTTGGAACGCTCTACTCTCTTCGCCGGGTTCGACATAAATAGGCACAGAGCGCAACGAAAGCCCGGCTGGCCCCAAATCTTCGAGCTCGAAGCCCAAAGCCGCCCACTGTTTTTCTTGCGCGAGAATAGAGGATTTCTCCCACGGCGTATTGCCCACTGGAACAGGCACCGCGAGGCGTTGGCTGTGTGCTTCCTTCTGTTTTAGAAGGCTCAAGAAGTTTTCGTAGTTAATCCGCTCGTGGACGGTATGTTGGTCGAAGAGATAGACACCCTCGTCGTTTGTCGCCAATACAAACGTATTGAAAATGTGCGAATGGAGCACCAAATTTTCTGGGATCGCTTCTGGTTTCGACTCAGAATTCTCAGTGAAAGATAAGGGCATCGTAAAAGGTTTTGCATCCTGCTCGTGCGGCAGAGCTTTCTCTAAACCATCGACGGTATCGGTACTCTGAGTTCTGGCTGTCTTTTGTGTGCGCACCATCGAAGACGCGGCGATTCCCCCTTCGGCGGAAATCGTGCGATGGAATGCATTCCTCAAGAACTGCTGCACAGCAAGCTCTTCCTTAAAACGGATTTCTCGCTTCTGTGGGTGCACGTTGATATCGATTGCACGTGGGTCGATTTTCAAAAAGAGAGAGGCGAAAGGGAACTTACCCACCTGCATGAGTTCGCCATACGCATGCCGCAAGAGCATGGTGAGCGGCCGATAAGAAACGGTGCGCCGATTCACCCAAAAGCGGATCTCAGAAGCGTGGCTCTTGTAAAAATAAAACTTTGAAATATAACCTTCGAGAGTGATCCCCTCGGCTTCGTGAAAAATAGGCAGCAAGTGGTTTTCAATATCGCTACCCCAAATGTCTTGGATGCGCGCGAGTAGAGTTTCTCGCTTTGGTAAGTCTGTGGGATTTTCATCGCCCAGCGAATATCGAAACCCAATTTCAGGGTATGCAACAGCCAAAGACGTCAAGGTATCGGTCAGTTGCCGACGTACTTTCGATTGGTTCTTGAAATATTCGCGGCGGACGGGTACATTGTAAAAGAGATCGCGCACGACGACGCGTGTTCCTTCAACGAGCGCAACAGGAAAGCTCTCTTGACCACGCTCGCTCACCTCGATTGCCATTGCATGCGCTGCGCCACGAAATCTCGACTCAATCTTGAGCCGTGTCACAGAAGCAATCGAACCTAACGCTTCGCCACGAAACCCCATCGTTGACGTTGCCATGAGCTCGTCGAGCGAGCGGATTTTGCTTGTAGCAAAACTTTGAACGGCAAGCGGTAAATCGTCGGGGTGGATGCCTTGCCCATTGTCGCGCACTTGAATTTCTTCAAAGCCGTCGCCTCGAATTTGGATATCGAGTTCTGTGGCATCAGCGTCGATTGCGTTTTCAATAAGTTCTTTGACGATCGCGGCAGGAGACTCGATGACTTCACCGGCGGCAATTTGCGCGACAAGAGTTTCGTCTAATTTCTGGATTCGATTCTTAGAGTTCAATTTTTTTTACACCCATCGAACAAACAATAAAAAAGGGGGATTCCTCCCCCTTTTCGTTTGGAAACGCTAAGAGATTATTACCAAGCGTTTTCGTCGCTATAACCCCGGCGTGATGAACCACCACGGCCACCGCCGCCGCCTCGGCCACCGCGACCGCCGCCGCCACCGTAACCACCACGGCCACCACCGCCGCCGCCGCCGTAGCCACCACGGCCACCGCCGCCGCCGCCTTGTTCGCGGGGACGCGCTTCGTTCACAACGAGGTTCCGTCCATTGAGGTCTTTCCCGTTCATTTGCGTGATTGCGTTTTGCGCGCCTTCGCCGTCTTCCATTTCGACGAACGCAAAGCCACGCGAACGCCCCGTGTCGCGGTCGCGTACGACCTTGACTAATGTGACTTGCCCGAACGCTGCAAACGCTGTGCGGATTTCGTCTTCTGTGGCATTATATGCCAAGTTACCTACATAGATATTCATTTACCTTTTAATCTCCCGATTTTCCTCTCAGCGCGCCACGCGTTGCTCTACGACAGTCGTTGAAACATCCATTCAGACACTCTGAAAAAATTAAAACAGTTTCTTGTAGCACCCGTTTAAGCCTTGTCTAAAACCAAAACAAGGGGACATCTAAAAGGTCGCACGCATTTTTTTGCGAATTTTTAGACATCCCCTCTATTCCCTGTCTTTGCTTTGTCTTCTCGGACACTTACAAAAATCTTACTGTTTCGAGCCATTTTTGTCCGATTCTCGGCGGCGTCAACGTATTAACTTCGAAGCGTAAAAAGAACAGAGGCGATGCTTCGAGAATTCTGGCTACGTAATCAAACTTAGGAGAACACGATGTTAAAGAAACTTTTAGTACTAGTGTTGACGTTTTCACTCTTCGGTGGCGTCATCATGGCACAAGACGCCGAGCCTGCGGGCACAGAGGGTGTAGAGCAAGCGCCTGCTGCCGATGCACCTGCAAAAGAAGCAAAAAAAGGCAAGAAGAAAGGTAAGAAAAAATCAAAGAAGAAAAAACACCACAAAAAGAAAAGAAAAGCTAAAAAAGCAAAAGCTGCTTCAGAAGCGTCAGCAGAAGAAGGCAACTAATTCTCTAAGGGGCTATCGATTAGGTAGCCCCCTTTATTAATACCACCTCTTTCTTAAACAACTCCAACACATCGAAAATCTTGCGCCGTTCGGCATCGATTTGCTCTTTCGAATAACCCTTCTCTCTCATATAAACCAGCCGGTTAGGTCCCGGGCACACCATCGTCGGGAGATTATTCCAGGTAAAAACTCGGTTTTCATGCGATTCAAGACTTTCCTTGGTACGAAAAACAAGGCTTGCGGCTTGGCCAAAAAGAAGAATGCCTCGGATTTTAGAGTCTTCTAAATCGCGGCGCAGATGGACAGAACAATTCTGAACGACTGTTTCGTCTTTCAAATCCTCTTTGCTGAAATGGCAGCGTACAAGTTCTCGAACCAAAGCGTCTTTTGCAGAAAAACCCAAGACCGACTCAATCATCTTCAAAAACAGCGCATTTTCCTGTGGGTTATTGTAGAAGCCCGCTTTGGGTCCTAAGAAATCGTTATGGACAAGAAAAAGGTAGGGTTCGCGCGGCTCTCTCTTTACAAACTGTTCTTTCTTGTAAGAGATTCGTCGCGCACACAGAGTGCACGCATTTTTATCCAGGATGGATGCTACGAGTTTTTCGGCGACAACCGGCTTAAAAGAAAAGCCAATCTCTTCGGGCCGAGGTTCTCCGTCGCGTTTCCAAAGAAAGAAATCGCGTCTTGAAAGAATCGAGCGCGCGGAACGCAGAACCTCGATGAGTTCTGGATAAAGATCAACGCGCAATCACTCAATATCCATGGCGCGTGCGAGCGTCTTGCGTTTGCGCAGCTGTTTATCGAAATTTTCTTGAGCTGCGATTGTACGCAACGCTTCGGGAACAGCTTTCAGCCGCACCTTGTTGATAACCTCGCCCGTATCGACGCAAATACCATAAGTTTTTTCTTTTATACGGTCAAGCGCTGCATCGATGTTGTCGAGATTTGCTCGGTCTGATTCTGAAAGCGACATGTTGAGTTCTCGCTCGATGAGGCCCGAAGCGAGGTCAGCCATGTCTCCTACTTCTTCTTTTTCAGAATTTGTCAGTTGTTCTTCTTTTCCTTGCAGCTCTTTAATGATACGGGCCTTTTTTTCGAGCAGCAAGTCTTTGAATTCGGTCAGCTCTTTGGCTGAAAAAGGAGTTTTTGCCATCCGCAGAATTTATATATTTTTCCAGAAAATGTCAATTTTTTTTGAAGAATCAAAAATATCCATCGGCATTATCCCGCACCGTGTCCCGCCGCAAAGTGCAAGATCGCCTCCCCCACATTTTGCATCGAATCGTTGTGCTTTGCTTGCGCCAGAAAAAAACGCCGCTTCCGCGTAAGCTTGGGGATGTATAACGGCGCCAACCGGGATGTCAACGAGAGGTCGGAGATAAATCCCACACCTAACCCAGCTTCGAGACACTGCACAACCCCCGCGAGGCTTCTGAGTTCAATGCTCACCCGAGGCTCAAAACGTTTCTCATTTTCAGCAAAGATAGCGTCGCTCAGCTTGCGGATTGCTGAGCCGCGCTGAAACAAAATCCATTCCCTTTGACGCAACTTCTGCCAATCGACGCTTTGCCCCGCCAGCTCGTCGTCGACACTCACCACGGGTAGGATTGTATCTTCAACCAAATACTGGTTCTTGAAAGACTTTTCACGGATCGCCTCGGGAGTGAGTGCAAAATCGACTTTTCCGTCTCTGAGTGCATTGCGAATTTCTGAAAGATTACTTTCGACCACGCGGAACTGCGTCTCTGGAAATTTTTGCCTCAGCTCGAAAATGAGCTTGGGAACAAAGTGCGTCGCGAGGGCTTCCCCCACGGCAAAAGACACAATGCGCGGCTTTCCGCGAAACACGACCGCGCGCTCAAGCTCTTGGACCTCATGAAGAATTTCACGCGCGCGAAGGGCGAGCACCTCTCCCGAGGTGGTTAACGTTACTCCCTTGCGCGAACGCACAAAAAGCACCGCCCCCAAGCCGCGCTCTAATAGCCGAATTTGCTGTGAAAGCGCGGGTTGCGTCAGCCCCAGACTTTCTGCAGCGAACGAGAAACTGCCGGTGCGGCAAATTTCAATAAAGTATTTTAGCTGACGTATTTCCATAAGTATTACTTATACATAGAATATGTATTATTTATTTGACTTATGCCAAAAATATGTTATTATTTTTTCCAAGGGTGCGGTGAAATCCGGTGGAACCACGGTGAAAAATTTCCCCACCCTATTGCAAGGGATTCGCGTTTACGTTGTAAATCCCACAGAAAAAAGGAGTAACTATGCCGACGACGCTTTTTGAGAAAGTTTGGAATGCCCACTTGGTGGATATTTGGTCTTCACCCGAAGCCCCCAAGAAAGAAGAAAACAAAAACCTGATTTATATCGACTTGCACCTCATCCACGAAGTGACGAGCCCGCAAGCGTTTGACGGTTTGCGCATGAATAAACGGAAAGTGCGCCGCCCTGATTTGACTTTTGCCACTATGGATCACAACGTGCCGACGAAAGACCGCGACAAACCCATCAAAGACCCCATTAGCGCAAAGCAAATGGAATACCTCAAGCGCAACTGCGACGAGTTTGGCATCCCGTGTTTCGATCTTAAGAGCTACAACCAAGGTGTCGTGCATGTCATCGGCCCCGAGCTGGGCTTGACGCTTCCGGGAAAGACCGTCGTCTGCGGCGATTCGCACACTTCGACGCACGGTGCGTTTGGCTGTCTCGCATTTGGTATTGGCACCTCTGAAGTCGAGCACGTGCTCGCGACGCAGTGTTTGGTGCAAGCAAAACCCAAAACGCTACGTGTTAATTTCAAAGGTGCTCTGCAGCCCGGCGTTTATGCAAAAGACATGGTCTTGGCTCTCATCGGAAAAATCGGCACCGCAGGAGCGACAGGCTTTGTCATCGAATACGCAGGCGAAGCGGTTGAAGCTCTTTCTATGGAAGGGCGCATGACCATTTGCAACATGTCTATTGAAGCCGGTGCGCGCGCGGGAATGATCGCCCCCGACGAAAAAACATTTGCGTACATCGAAGGCAAGGAGCACACACCCAAAGGCGCCGACTGGGATAAGGCCGTCGAGTACTGGCGCACGCTGAAGACGGATGCCGGAGCAAAATTCGATGCGGAGATTGAAATCGATTGTGCAAAACTCAGTCCGCAAGTGACTTGGGGCACCTCCCCCGGCATGGTGACAAATATCACGGCGAACGTTCCGCATCTTAAGGACGCCAAAGATAACATCGAGCGCATCGGCTTTGAACGCGCACTCGAATATATGGACATGGACGAAGGAAAGAAAATCGAGGACATCTATCTCGATAAAATTTTTATCGGTTCGTGTACCAACGCACGCATCGAAGATTTGCGTGAAGCGGCGAAAATGATCAAGAACCGCAAGGTGGCTTCAAACATCAAACTCGCAATGGTTGTGCCCGGTAGCCACCGCGTCAAAGACCAGGCCGAAAAAGAAGGTTTGCACAAAATCTTCTTGAGCGCTGGGTTTGAGTGGCGTGAACCCGGCTGCTCGATGTGTCTCGCGATGAACGACGATGTCTTGGAACCCGGCGAACGTTGCGCATCGACTTCAAACCGAAACTTTGAAGGACGCCAAGGCAAGGGCGGGCGGACTTACCTCGTCTCACCCGCTATGGCGGCTTTGGCGGCAGTCCACGGCCACTTCGTCGATGCCCGCACCGAAGTTTAAGAAATAATTTCTGAAGGAGTCAAAAATGGAAAAATTCAAAACAGTTCAATCGCATGCATGCCCACTCGACGTGCCCAACGTCGATACAGACCAGATTATCCCTAAGAACTTTCTAAAGCGTGTCGAACGCACGGGGTTTGGAGCGTTTCTATTTAACGATTGGCGCTTCTTAGACGACGGTCAGGAGAACAAAGATTTCGTGCTGAATTTTCCCGAACATAAAGGCGCGCAAATTTTGCTCGCACGCGATAATTTTGGTTGCGGCTCTTCGCGCGAACATGCACCTTGGGCTCTCTTGGACTATGGCTTCCATGTGATTATCGCTCCCTCGTTCGCCGATATTTTCTACAACAACTGCTTTCAAAACGGTATCTTACCGATTGCGCTCAAATCAGAAGAAGTCGAGGAGCTCTTTCAAGCCGTCGCAAAAGATGCGAAGACCGTCTTCACGGTGGATTTAGAAAAGAAAACAATCTCATTCGGTGATAAGAGCATTGCTTTTGAATTGCGCGAGGCAATGAGACAAAAACTCTTGCAGGGATTAGACGACATCGGTTGGACGCTACAATTTACCGACGCCATCGCGAAATATGAAGCCGCAGGGTAGAAAGAGAAAAAGACTTTACGATACGATGGTGCATCGTATCGTAGAGTATGAAAGTTACAGCTCTCGTCGAAGACGCGCTCATTGAAGATGTTCGTACGTTTTCGGGGGGGCGCAATATAACAGAATCGATGGTGATTGCGCTTTCCGATTGGCTGCGCATTCAAAAAATTAAAAAGCTCAATCGCCTCGTCGAAGAAGAGCCGGTTTATTTTAGCGACACTTTTAGCGCGAAGACTGTGCGCCGGCTTAACCGCCGCAAACGCATTTGATTTTAGTCGACACTTCTGTCTGGGTGGAGTTCTTTAGAAGACGCCCCCCTTACCTTCCAATCTTACGCCACCATCTCGAAATGGGAAACGTCCTCACCACCGGAGTCATCTTTGCAGAGCTGTTGCAAGGGGCGCGCAATAAGAACGAAAAAGCAATTTTAGAACAATACTTTGCCGCCCTCCCGCATTGCAACGAAAACGCCGAAACTTGGATCGAAGCGGGAAAACTTTCTTTCGAGCTCAAAGCCCCTTCCAGGGGCGTGGGTTTAATCGACCTCGCTTTAATCGTCCTATCCCGCCACCACAACGCTAAATTTTGGAGTAAAGATAAAAAGCTATTGGCACTACTTAACAAAGAGGAAATTTTTCATGCAAAAAAATAAAAAATATCTCCTATCATTTCTGCTCATTGCTTTGTTGAGTAGTGTCTTCTATTTTTCTTACTCTCGGTTCTATCTGCCGCATAAATTCTCTCGCATGACCAAAACAATCTTGAGAGCGGCGATTTCTCAAATGGATGAAAGTACTCTCGCGGGGCAAGCGCTCCATATTGCAATCCCAGGAAAAGAGATCACCGATGCAAGTCGGCAAATCTTGAGAGACATCAAACCCGGTGGAATTATTTTCTTTGGGTTTAATTTGGAAAGCGCCGCACAGATTCAGAAGTTCACCCGCGAGCTGCAAGATTATGCGAAAGAGTTAGAAATACCACCGTTTCTTATTTCGACCGATCAAGAAGGCGGCTATGTCAAGCGCGTGCGGGACGGCGTTTTGCAAACCCCGCCGGCGCGCAGCTTGGGCGATACGAAAGACAGCGCGCTCTGCCGCGCAACGGGCTTTTTTGTTAGCCGCGATTTGGGGAAACTCGGAATCCATGTTTTCTTTGCGCCGATTGTCGATGTCAACAACAACCCACAAAACCCGGTTATCGGCTTGCGTTCGTTCGGTGCCGACTTAACGTCTGTTCTGGATTGCGCACTGCCTTTTGAAGAGGGGGCGCGCGCGGCTCAGCGCGAAGGCGGAGCTCTCCCCGTCATCAAACATTTTCCGGGGCATGGCGACACTACGACCGACAGCCACTGGGCTTTGCCTGTGATTGAGAAAAATCTCGAAGCGTTGCGCGCGTTCGAGCTCATTCCCTTTGCAAAGGCAATCCAAGGCGGAGCACAGGCCGTCATGACCGCGCACATTCTATATCCCAAAATAGATAGAGACCATCCTGCCACGCTATCGAAGCGTTGGCTCACCGGCGTGCTCCGTGGCGACTTAGCGTTTGGAGGCGTTGTCTTCACCGACGCCATGGAAATGAATGCGGTCAACAAAGCATTCAAAACTTTAGACCGCCCCGTGGTTGCGATAGAAGCGGGGGCAGATATTTTGCTTTATACTTCGTGGCATGAAGAACCCAGAGAGGCGAAAGAACGCATTCGTGCGGCAATACAAAATGGTACGCTCAAGTTGGGCTTTACTAAAGAAGAAACTCCGTTAGCTCTTGAGCGAGCGCTCGAAAATCAATTATTGCAAAAGCTACCTTTTATGGATGTCTCAAAATATGTCTCTGCCGAAGACGCGCTTTGGTATACCGAATACCGCAAAGAGCGTATAGCAAAAAGCCCGAGCGCTCCCCTAACCTACACACGCAAGGAGCTCGAAGACAAGTTCAAGAGTATTGTCTGGCCAACAAAAAATAAATCGGGCGGCCCGGTGTGGCTTGCGGGAAAAAAAAATAAAGCGAAGTAAACTCTACTTGTCTTGCGAGGCGGGGTTGAAACGCACCAAAGTATAGTCCGCATATTTCTTGTAATAATTTTTCTTCTGCTGAAACGCACGCCTCGTAAGCGCTCTATACACTGCGACGCGCTCGGCGTCACTCAAAACCAAATTCTTTTTTTCAGACGGGTCGTTTAGAAGATTATAGAGCTCCTCTTCGCCCGTTTCTTTGCGGATAAATTTATATTCGCTCTCGACAATTCCCGACATCTCGTCTTGCCAGTATGCCTGTATGTGCGCGAGAGACTGCTGGCCCCCGCGAAGCATCGAGCGACCCACATGGAGGGGCGAAGCGAGTCGCTTTTCATCCAGGAGGTCGAGCACCGTGGGCAAAATGTCGACATGCGAAGTCACGCGGCCGACCGTTTGGGGAGACACTCCTTCATACCAAATAAAAAGCGGAACATGAATATTTTCTTCATAAAGGAAGAAAGGATGGTTGTAGTTACCCTTGTGCTCGTAGAATGCCTCGCCGTGGTCGCCAAAGACAACAAGAATTGTGTTCTTGAGAACTCCCGCTTTTTCGAGTTCGGCAAACAATTCACCAAACGCAGCGTCTGCAAAATGCAGCGAGTTGAAGTAGCGAGTTTGCGATGCGGAAACCTCCGGTGAGCGTATAAAAGGGGATGGCGTCTTGTCGGGCAAGTTGTATGGATGGTGTGGAGCGAAAGCAAAGAGGAGAGCCAAGAATGGAGAGTTCGAGTTTGCAAAATGGATGAGGGGTTGAATCATCGCACGCTCGTCGGCTGCCCCCCACGGCCCCATGCCTTCGTCATAAGGCGCGACCTTCAGCGTCTCTGCATCTTTCATGAGTGAAAAAGCGCGGTTCTTGAGAAAGCGTTTCTGTTTGGCATAGCCCAAATACCCCGCATGGAGTGCAGCCGCGTGGTAGCCTTCTTTTGCCAAGATTTCTGAAAGGCACGGAACTTTGAAATCGGGTAGTGCCAAAGAAATCCACGCGCCGTCGGGCAAAGCGTATGCGCTACAAAACGA